>CAZYJB010000307.1:0-5731 GCA_964647675.1 uncultured Verrucomicrobiota bacterium
CGATGCACATCAGGAACGGCTTGTCGACCTCGCGCGTCGGCAGCGGCACGAACGCGTCGATGGCGGCGAGCAGGTCGGCAATCGCCTTCTCGCCCTCGGGCTTGGCGGCCATGGCGGCGGTGGCGCTGCCACGGATGACCGGCGTGGTATCACCGGGGAACTGGTATTTGGAGAGCAGATCGCGGATCTCCATCTCGACGAGGTCGAGGAGTTCCGGGTCGTCCACCAGGTCGACCTTGTTGAGGAAAACCACGATCGCGGGAACGCCGACCTGGCGCGCGAGGAGGATGTGCTCGCGGGTCTGAGGCATCGGGCCGTCGGCCGCGCTGACCACCAGGATCGCGCCGTCCATCTGCGCGGCACCCGTGATCATGTTCTTGATGTAATCCGCGTGGCCGGGGCAGTCGACGTGCGCGTAATGGCGCTGCTCGCTCTGGTACTCCACGTGGGACACCGCGATGGTGACCGTCTTCGTCTCGTCACGAACCGTGCCGCCCTTGGTGATGTCCGCGTACGAAATGCGCGGTGCAAGCCCCTTTCGGGCCTGTACCTCGACGATCGCGGCGGTGAGGGTCGACTTGCCGTGATCGACGTGGCCGATGGTGCCGACGTTCACGTGCGGTTTCGTGCGTTGAAAATTTTCCTTTGCCATTGCCTGACTCCTGAGCTTGCGGTCGTTCTGGTCTGGTCTCGCGTGCGTTTGTTTTGGCGGCCTTCATTCAGGCCGCCCCCGACGGCTCGGTGGTGGAGCCCATGACCGGGTTTGAACCGGTGACCTCGTCCTTACCAAGGACGTGCTCTGCCAACTGAGCTACATGGGCGCCCGCGTCCCGACTGGCCCTGCCAGACGAAAAAAGACAAACAGCCCACCATCACTTCCGGCGCGGGCTGCGTGTCCTATGCGCTGCGGTCCAGTTAGGAACGCCTTTCCTAGGGAACGACGTCTTATGTGTCAAACCGTTTCTCAAGAACTTTAAAGGTTTGGCGCCAGGGCGCCTGACCCGCATGCTGATCCCACATCGTTTCAACCGCTTCGCGTGGCGCCCGACACCCTCCAAGCCCCGTCTGAACGTCGCTCTTCCGGTGCTACCGAGGTGCCCGGCCCGGCCCATTTCGAAGCCTGGCCGCGGGTGGCCGAGGTGCGCGCGCGGCTGGTGCGTGTCGCCCTTGCGCGAGCGTGGCTGAAACTGGCGGTCCTGGCGCTTCTCCCCGGTGCGTGCTTCCTGCTGGCGGACTGGTGGTTCGAGTTTCCACGCACCGTCCGGGCCGTGCTTCTGGCCGGGTGGCTGGCGGCCTTGCTGGTGGGGATCTGGAAGTGGGGAATACGACCGCTTCGTTCCCTGCCGCGGGGCGATCGTCTCGCCCTCTATATCGAACGTGCCGCTCCCTCCCTGCGCAGTCGTCTGATCAGTTTCGCGCAACTGAAATCGCAATTGACTTCGAGTTCCTTGGGATCGGACGCCGACGGTCCGAGTGGGTCTCTGGATTCCGCGGCCACGGCGTTCGTTCTTCGGCTTCAGGCGGATACCGCGCGGGCGGCGGGGACGCTGGATCCCCGAACGCTCGTGCCGGTTGATTCCGTGCGTCGCCTGGCGTGGCGGTCGCTTCCGATTCTGGTGGGTGTGGTCGTGTGGTTCCTATATGCGCTGCCCACGAGCGGACTCCTGCTGCGGCGCGCGTGGCTCGACGAAGTACCCGTTCCGCGCAAGACCCGCCTGCTGGAGGTCACTGGCCCCCTGACGGTTGGGAGAGGAGACGAAGTGACCGTCCGGGCCCGGGTCGAAGGGGTGATCCCCGCCGCCGGAGTGCTGGAGATGCGACATGGTTCGGGCCGCGTGCAGCGGGTGCCCCTGGACCGCGACGCGGCGGTGACGGGCGGTTTCGCGCGGACGCTGCCCGGCGTGGCCACCAGTTTTCGGTACCGGTTGCGACTTCACGACGCGGAAAGCGATGAATTCGAGGTGCGGGTTCTTCCCCGTCCCGTACTCACCAACCTGACCCTGGTCCAAGTCTGGCCGGCCTACTCCGGCCGACCCGAGCTGGAGCGCCGGCCCGGCGAATTGTCGTTGCTGTTGGGAAGCCGTCTTCGTCTCGAGGGGCAGGCAAATCGCCCATTGTCGAACGCGGTACTGCGCCTGGGCGGACTGGACCGAGCGGTCGAGGCGACACTCGATCCGAGCCATGCCCAAACCGTGCGCCTGGAGATTCCCATCGACGACCCGCGCCTGGACAGCCTGATGATCGAGCTGCGGGACCGCGAGGGCATCGGCTCGCGCGATTCGGCGGTTTACGCGGTGGAGGTCGTTCCCGATCGCCCGCCTCAGGTTCGCCTGGTGCAACCCGTGCGGCGCGAGGAACTGGCCACGCGCCGGGGCATGATCCTGGTGGCGTTCGAGGCGGAGGACGACGTGGGGCTGGGCGGCGTAGGCCTTTGCCATCAACCGGCCGGCGACACGAATGCGGTGCCGGCCCGAATCGAATTGGAGCTCGAGCCCGACGCGGGGGCGTCGATTCGGCGCCGGGTGGAATGGCGCGTGGATTCCATCAAGCCGCTTCCCGCGGAGGGCGCGATGATCGAATTCTGGATCGAGGCCAGCGACCGCAACGACGTGGGCGGGCCGGGAGTCGGGCGGTCCGAGAAGTATCTGCTGCGGGTGGTGTCGGAGGCGGAAAAACGGGCGGACCTGCTGGCGCGCGCGGGGGATGCCATCGGCCGCCTGGGCGACGTGGCCCAGGGACAGGATCGTTTGAATGAATCACTGGGTCGGATCATTATGTTGAGACCGAGTTCGCCATGAGCCGACGCAAGATCACCGGGCCAGACCGCTTTTTTCAGCGCGCTTCCCACGCGATCGACGGGGAGTTCTGCGCTCGGTCGTCAACGCGGCGCGGGTCCCTCAATGCGGGGCGCAGTCGTGGTCTCGCCGGCCTCGGAATGTTCGTCGTGGCGCTCTGCTTTTTCCTGGCTGGTGGGGAAGGCATGGCCGCCGCGATGCGCGGAGATGGCGTGGCGCAGACGCAGGCGAGTCAGGAACAGTTGCGGGCCAGCACCGCCCGCGTCGGCGCGGTGCTGGACAGCATCCTCGAGGAGACCCGGCGCCACGGAATTGCCGGTGAAGACATCCAGCTCCTCGGCGCGATCCGTGGCCTGCTTGGGCAGTTGAGCGAATCCGACATGGTGGAAGTGGTCCGCTTGTTGCAGGAGGCTCGCGGATCGGGAGAAATCGGAGCCCAACGCGCCCGCCTGCTGGATGCCTTCAGCACCCAGAAAACGGTGGGCGTGAAGCTCCGGCAGATTCTGCTCGAGTATCAGCGGCACCAGGAGTTGTCCGGCATCGCCGCGCGGCTCGAGGAACTGGCCCTGCGCCAGCATACCGCGATGCGTGATGTCCGCGACCTCGCGTCGTCCGTCGCGGGGCGAAAGAAGGAGTGGCTGGCGGAAAATCACCGCATCACGCTCCAGCTCCAGCTCAGCGAACAGCAATCGCTGAGGGACGAAGTGGAGGCCGTATTGCGGCGCCTCGGGGGTTGGCAGTCTGCGGACGCCGAGGACGAGTCCGCGGCGCGGGCGGCGGAGGTCCTCCGCCAGCCGTCGGCGGTCCAGTTGGCGCGGTCGATGGACCGCATTCTGTCCGATCTGAACCAGGGCATGTTGCTGGGTGCGGCGGGCGGGCAACGCGAGGCGCGCGGACTCCTGCGCGAGGTGGCGCGTCAGTTGCAGTCGCCGCCGGACGAACTCGACGCGCTGCAGGCCGCCCTGCGTGAGGTGGAAGGCCTGCTCGCGCGCCAGACGGAGACCCAGGCGACGACACGGTCGTTGCCCGAACGCGCGCCGAAGCTGGAGCCGGTGCAGCGATCGCTGGCGGAACTGGTCGACGACACCGATGTGGCGCGGACGCTGGTCCAGCGGGTGGACAGCGAAGTTTCAGAGCAGCTGGCTGGAGCGGTGGGCCGCATTCAAGAGGCGCGTGGTGCGATCGAGGGCCCTCCCGCCGACTGGCGCGCGCGACGACAGAGTTCAACCACGCAGCAGGAATTGGCGCTGGCGCGATTCGAGGCGGCCAAGCGTCTGCTGCAGCAGCGCATCGATGCGTTGGAAAAGCAGCGCGAGGCGCTGAGCGATCCGCAATCGAATCTGAAGCAGGTCCGGGAGGACGTGGCGGAACTGATGCGGCGTGAGCAGGAACTGAAGCAGGCGGCCGCCGAAGTCGCGACCGATCCGGCGAAGCTCCGGCCCATGGCGCCGCCGCAGGGGGATCTTGGCGATCGCAGCGAAGACACCGCGCGCCGGGCGTCGGTCGACTCGGCGGAGGCCGCCGAACAGATCGCCGAGGCGGCATCCCAGATGCGCCGTTCGCAGAAGAGCCTCGGGGAAGGGCGCAATGAAGCCGGCGCGCAACAGGCCGCGATCGATGCGCTCGGTCGCGCGCTCTCGCTGCTCGATGCCCAGATGGCGGCGCTGGAGGCAGCGGAAAAAGAGCTGGCCGATCTCGAGAAGCTTCTGAAGGAGCTGCTCGCGCTCATCGAGAACCAGAAGAAGTTGAATGCGGAGACCGCTCGCCTGGCGCGCAAGCTGACCGGGCGCGAGCCGAAATCCGTGGGATCCGACCAGACCCAGTTGGCGTCCGCCACGCACGACCTGGAAAGCCGCATCCCGCCCACCGTGCCGCAGGCCGCCACCTATCTCGGGGATGCCGCGACCCAGATGGTGCTGGCCGGCAACGAGCTCGGTGTCGCGCGAGCGGCCGAGGCGCGTCCTTCCCAGGATGAGGCGCTGGAGAACCTCCTTCGCGCACGGCGGGAACTGGAGGAGCGCATGGCGCAGCTCAACGAGATGCTGGGCAACCCCGCGGACGAAGCGTCGCTCGAGGAGTTGGCGAAACGCGTCAAGGCGGCGCAGAAAGATACCAGCGAGGCGCTGGCATCGGACCAGACGCCCATGAAGTCGCAGCATATGCGCAAGGCAGGCGAGCAAATCGAGCCCGCCACCTCGGGACGCATGGGACGAATTCCACGCATGATTCGGGACGCGTTGCAGCAGGCGGATCGGTCCCTGCAGGAGGGGTCGGCGTCGGCTGAGGCAGGCGACGCGCCATCCGCCGATCGCGAGGGAGCGCAGGCACAGGAGGCGCTGGCGGCGGCGGCGGCGGCGCTGGATCTCGCGATGGCGGGCATGGGACAACAGCCGGGCCAGGGGGAAGGGCAGGGCGGCGAGGGGAAGAACCCCTCGGCGGGGCAGGGGCGCGGACGTGGAAAAAAGCCCGGTGCCGTCTCGGGCAAGGGCACTGGCGATGCCGGGAATTTCTTCGGCGCGGGGGGAGCGGACGGGCCCAGGCGTTCCGCGGCGGGTGCGGGAAAGTTCATTGGGTTGCCCGCACGTGAGCGCGCGGCCTTGCTGCAGTCGCAGGGTGAACGGTATCCCCAGGAGTACGCGCCGCAGATCGAACAGTATCTGAAGAACCTGTCGGACCAGGTCCAGGGAGCACCGAAATGAGGACGGCGGATGGTCGAGCGGGTTCGCGAGGTGCTGCGCGTTCGGGTGGGAGAGCGCTCGTGGCTGGTTTTCTGGTGCTCCTTGCGTCGGTCTCGTCGCCGGCCGCGCTGGCGGCGGACGCTGCACCAGCCGCGCCGCGGCGCGAGGATCCGGCCGCGGCGAGCCTCAAACTGGACGCCACAACCGAGGTGCCGGTGGTCGACCCACCAACCGAGGAACTGATCCGCGGTGCGGTGC
>CAZYJB010000308.1:0-5720 GCA_964647675.1 uncultured Verrucomicrobiota bacterium
GGCTCCGGGCGGGAGGACGAGGGGCTGTAGCGCACGATTGGCGTCGGTGAACTCGGTCGCCAGTTCGTGGCGGGAAGTGACGTTCTCCATGTCGGCCTGCGGGCGGCCGTAGAGCACTTCGATAATCCGGCTCTCGACGTAGGTGGTCACTCCCTCGTTCAACCACAGGTCTCGATGGGAGGAGGAAGTGACCAGGTTTCCGGACCAGCTATGTGCGAGTTCGTGCGCCACCAGGCTGACCAGGGACCGGTCGCCGGTGATGACGGTGGGTGAGACGAAAGTCAGGCGCGGGTTTTCCATGCCACCATACGGGAACGACGGCGGCAGCACGAGGAGGTCGTACCGGCCCCACCGGTAACTCCCGTAGAGTTTCTCCGCGGCGGTCATCATCCGCCCGGTGTCGGCGAATTCGTACGCGGCCTTGGAAACCATGCCGGGCTCCGCCCAGATCCCAATGCGCGGAGTAATCGGCTGGAAGACCAGATCGCCCGCAGCGATGGCGAGCAGGTAGGACGGGATCGGTTGCGGCATGCGGAACTCATACTTTCCGTTGCGCGGCGCGCGTGGGTTGTTGTCCGCGCTCATCAGCACCCGGATCTCCGGCGGGCTGGTGACGCGCGCCTCGTAGGTGAAACGCACCGCCGGCGTGTCCTGCAGCGGGACCCAGGAGCGCGCGTGGATCGGTTGGGACTGGCTGAAGAGCAGCGGCGAGCGTTTGCCCAGGGTCAACCCTGGGGACAGCCACTGCAGCCCGGAGGCCTCGGGAGCTGTCTGGTACCGCAGCCGGACCTTTGCCGCGGGGTTGCCGGGGCGGAGCGTAAGCGCACGGCCGAGCACCGCGTCGGCGGCGCCGAGTTCGAAGGGCGCGGCGTTCCACGTCCGGCCATCGACGGAGGCTTCGACCGTCTGGATGTCGAGGTCGCGCGAGTCGAGCACCAGCGTTGTGGCGTGGGGATCCTTCCACTCGAGATCCAGCACGGCGGTCCCCCTGAGGGTCCGGTTCGCGAAGTCGACCGCCAGGTCGAGCGTGAGGTGGCGGGTCGTGACGAGGTCCGGTTGGGCGAAGGAATGCTCGTCGCGGGCGGCGGCGGGAGTCGTGGTCACGCGGGCGGGAGGGGACGAAGCCTCCGGCGCGGAACTGCGACAGCCGGAGGCGAGGACGAGTCCGAACGACAATTCCGCGAAGGCGAGGAGAATTCGACGGAGGCGGGCGGTGGTCGAAGGCACTCCAGCGATCGCGAGGCAGCTCATGCTGGGGCAGGAGTCCAGCGTGCAGCACCCCGGGGTGCAAGCTTGGCGAGGAGCCTACACCGGATCTGCGCGATGGGAGTGGATGGCGGTCTCGATGGAAACGACCTGCTGGAGCAATCGGGCCAAGGGTTGCAGGCACGATTCGAAGCGCTGAACGTCTTCGTCCGAGAAAGCGCCGGCATCCCGCTTGTTGAGGACCTGGGCCACGGCGAAGACCCGTCCCTGATCGTCGCGGAGGGGGACGCAGAGGAGGCTGCGCGTGCGGTAGCCGGTGCGCTGGTCGATCTCCGGGTTGAAGAGCGGGGATGCGTAGGCATCGGCGAGGTTGACGATCTCGCCGTGGCGCGCGGCGTGACCGGCGACCCCGGCGTCGACGCTCACCTCGATGCTGAGCAATTCCGTCGTATTGGACTGCGCGACGCGGGAACGCAGCGTGCGCGTGGTCCAGTCGACGAGGAAGAGCGTCACGCGATCGGCGCCCAGCCATTGGCCGAGCTTGAACGTGGACGCGATCAGCAGGCGATCGAGCAGTGAGCCCGCGAGATGGGCGCGGGTGGTGTCGATCACCTGGTAGAGCTCGGCGAGATCGTCGGTCGATTCGCCGAGGAAACGGAAGAAGTCCGGCTCGTCGAGGGAGGCGACCTCGCGCGCCAGGTCGGGCGTGCGGATGGCGCGGGCGAGTCCTTCGAGCACGTGGTGCGTCTGCTGGCTGGCCGCGCGCGTCAGGGAGATGAGCCGGCCGTCCTCGAGCCCGAGATGGCGGTCGGCGATATCCAGGATGCGGTGGTCGTGGGTGACGAGGAGAATGGCGCACTGGCCGCGGCGCGCGAGTTGCTGCAGCAGGTCGACGACCTCGCGTCCGGTGGTGCGGTCGAGCGCGCTGGTGGGTTCGTCGGCGAGAATGAGCTGCGGTTGGACCACGAGGGCACGCGCGATGGCGACGCGTTGGCGTTGTCCGCCCGAAAGCTGGGAGGGATGGCGGTCGGCATAGCCGGCGAGGCCGACGGCTTCGAGTTGTTCCAGCGCGCGCCGGCGCGCCTCGGCGGCGGGAACGGGACCCGTCCAGGCGAGCGCGAGCTGAACGTTCTGCGCGGCCGTGAGGGCTTCCAGCAGGTTGGGTTGCTGGAAGATGAACCCAATGCGGCGACGGACCTCCAGTTGGGTGGCGCGGGACGCGCCGGCGAGCTCGAAGCCGAAGGTGGCGACGCTGCCGGACTGCACCGAGCGAAGGGCGCCGGCCAGCGTGAGGATCGTGGTCTTTCCGCTACCTGAGGGCCCGGTGAGGATCACGATCTCGCCGGCGGCGAGATCCATGTCGATGCCGTGGAGGACGTCCTTCCGCGCCGGGCCGGTTCCGAAACCGTGTTTCAGATTGCGAAGGGCCAGCAGGCGCGGGGCGTTCATGGGCTTCGCGGCGGCGGGCCGGTCAGAACACCTCGGCCGGATCGGCATGCCGCAGCACGCGCAGCGCGAACGTGCCGGCCAGGACGCACATGGCGGTGGTCAGGGTGAGGACGAGGGCCGATTTTCCGAAGCTGAGTCCGGCGGGCAGCGAGGTGGCGGCGCGCGTGAGGGCGAGGACCGCCCAGGCAAGGAGGGTCGCGGGGATGAAGCCGCCGACGGCGAGGATGACCGACTGCTGCCACACGAGCCCGTGCAGGAAGGAGTCGGAGCAACCGGTGGCCTTGAGCACGGCGTATTCGCGGAGGTGATCGGTGAGGTCGCTGTAGAGGATCTGGTAGACGATGACCGCGCCCACGATGAATCCCACGACGAGACCGGCCGTGATCACGAAGCCGATGGGCGTGCGGCGCGCCCAGTAGTCGACCTCCTGACGCATCAGCTCCGCGCGGGTCAGGACCTGCGTGTCGGCGGGAAGCGTGGCGCGCAGGCGTTCGCGGACTTCCGCGACGTCGGCGCCGGGCGTGAGGCGCAACAGGCCGAGATTCACACTTCCCGCGGGGCGGTCCGGGAAAAGACGGCGGTAGGCGGGCATGCCGAGGATCAGGTTGCCGTCGGCGGCGAAGGAGGTGCCGAGCCGGACGAGACCGCCCACCTGCACGCGGCGGCGGGCGACCTCGGTGAACAGAGGTTCGCCGCGCTGCACGCGATCGACGACCGAGCCAAACTCGGGGCGGGACGCGCGGTCGAACAACACGTGATCTTCGAGGCGCAGTTCCGATTGAAGATCGTCGAGGCCCTCGAGGCGGAGACCTGGAGCGCCGGGTTCGAAAGCGATCACGAAGATGGTGCGGTCATGCAGCGTGTCGGGATTCTTCCACGGGGCGAGGGCCAGGGCGAAGCCACCGACCGCGTCCACCCCGGGCACCGCCAGGGCCTGGGCCAGGCGCCGGCGCGGCAACGTGCGCGGGTCGGCGAGGTAATCGTAGTCACGGCTGATGAGTACGAGCTCGCCGTCGAGCGCCTGGTGGAACAGGCAGACGCTGTCGTAGAGCGCATCGCGAAAGCCGAGCTGCATGAGCATCATCAGCGAGGCGAACGCGATGCCGGAGACGGCTGCGGCGAAGCGAAGCGGGCGCGCGAGCAACTGCCGCCAGGCGAGCGGCACGCCCGAAGGTCGCACGCCGTGAAGGAGGAGCGCCGGCGAGGGGAACTTCACGGCAGGAAACGGACGTTGACCAGCGCGCCAGACAGGCCCGAGACGCTCGCGGCGTCCACGAGTTTCAGGGTCACCTCGACGACGCGATTGTCGGCAAAAGCGGCCGGATCAGGGTTGAGGAGCCGATTCGGACGCACCTGACGCCCGATCTCAACCACCTCGCCGCGCAGGACGGCGGGGAAGGCGTCGCCGCGGATCTCTGCCGACTGCTTCAGGGTGATGTGGCGGATGTCGGACTCGTAGACCTCCGCTAGGACCTCCATGTCACGCGTGCGGCCGAGATCCAGCAGACCGGCAGAAGCGATCTCACCCGGACGCGCATGCAGCGCGATGATCTCGCCCGCGAACGGAGCGCGGACCTCGGTCTGCTCGAGTTCGTGCCGGGCGCGTTCCGCGGTCGCCCTGGCCACGCCGACCTCGGCGCGGGCGAGCGCGACGTCCACCGCGCGGACTTCCTCGCCGGCGGCGAGACGCTGCGCGGCGGCCACCACGCGATTCGATGCGGAACGCCAGCGGGCCTCGGCATTCTCCAGTTCCTGTTGGGAGATCGTGCGGTCGTCGCGCAGCCGTCGCGCGCGCGCCAGCAGCAGCGCGGCTTCGGACAGGTCGGCGCGTTCGCGTTCCGTTTCCGCGGCGAGGGCGGCGATTTCGGTGGGCTTAAGACCGCTTTTCACCACCTCGAGGTGCGCCTCGCGGACGGCGACCTCCGCTTCGGCCTGGGCGAGAGCGGCGGTGGCGGTGGGATGGACATGGGTCCGGGCCAGCACTTGGCCCTGCGAGACCGACTCGCCCACGGCGGCGCGGATCTCCGTGATGACCGAGGGACCCTGCAGGGAGAAAGGGGCGGCGACTCGCACCAGACCGCCGCCGGGGCGCAGTTTGCCCAGGGCCACGACCGGCCCATTCGTCGCGGCTATCAACGAGGGCGCCGTGACCAGCACGAGCAGCAACCCCCAGCATTCCGTTTTCATGGTTCCGGACGGATTCACCGCGTTCGCACGCATGTGGGCACTGGACTTCTTAACTTCCGTTCGGACCGCCGTCGAGAAGCGCCTGCCTGAATTCAGAGACGTCGGCTCGGCCGGGACGCCTCGCCCCACCCTGGTGGGTGAGGTGCAGGGAAGGTGGGGTGCCACGTCCCGGTGGCTTCGCAAGGCGCTATGGCCCCTTCAAGCGGAAGGAGGTTCGGCTCATTCCGGGAACGACGTGCGGTCCGACAGCCACACCATGTCGCGGTTGTTGGGCGAATCGACGCCGAGGGGCAGCGTGTTGGCGTACCGGATGGGCGCCTTGGTGCGACCGTCCAACCACTTCTTGATCTCCGCGTGTCCGTCGGCGAACGAGAAACCGCAGGCGCCGTTATGGGTGCTGGCCGGATAATCGAAGATGAAGGCGCGGGAGGGGTTCTTGGGATCCGCCATCCAGACGCCGAAGGCGCCGTTGTTGATGGCGTCGGGATGTTCGTCGACGAAGACGTGCACCATCGACGGCGAGCCGCCATTGAAGTCGCCGGTGCGGTTGAAGACCTTGAATTTTGGCGCGGGCACGCGGTAGTTGAGCCATGCGCCACCGTTGGGATCGGCGACCGCGACACTCATCGAGACGCTGCGCACGCGCGCGTGGGAACGCCCGCCAATCTTCACCATGGAACGGTCGGCCGGACATTTGTAGATGCCGGCGGTGTGGGCGGAGTAGGGCGACAGTTTGGCGTGCTGCGGGTCGGTAAGGAAGGCCGTGTTGGTATTGTCCCGGCTGGAGGTGAAATCGAGCCAGCCCTTGACCCAGCTTCCGACCGCATCGCCCGGTTCGAGGTTGGGCACGAGACGCTCGTTGTGATCGTCGGCGTAGA
>CAZYJB010000309.1:0-5715 GCA_964647675.1 uncultured Verrucomicrobiota bacterium
TGGCGACAGAATTGTTCGGCTTCGAGTTTCAAAAGATTTCAGATCAAACCGCCATGGCACGGCGGACGCCTTTCAGTTCGGCTACCAGCTCGTGAACGGGAACTTCGACCGACGCGTGCGCGTGAACGCCTTCACACCCACCGACCCTTTCGCGCAGGCGGTGCTCATGGCGCGTGCGACTCTGGATCCCGACAGCGTCTTCGCCGCGGCGGTGACGACGCCGGCGCAGGTGGGCTCCTATTTTCTCGGCCGCGCGACGCGCGGTGCTGCGGCGACCCGGGCCGGCTCCTATCCGGCCAACTACCCGGACACCTGGCTGAGATTGGTGCGCAGCGGTACCACGTTCACGGCGTATGCCAGCCTCGACGGGCAGGCGTGGTTCGAGTTGGGACGCGCCACGCTTTCAATGCCGTCCACGGCCTTCGTCGGGTTCGGCGTGGCCGGTCGCGACGACATGCGCACGGCGACGGCGCAGTTCCGCGACGCGGCGGAGGGTGCGACCGGAGTCATCACCACGGTCCGACCGGTGTTGCGCGGCGAGACGGTGGGTCCCTCGAGCCGGCACACGCCGCTGATCCTCTCCGAGATCATGTACCATCCGCGCGAGCGGGCGGATGGTCGCAACGGTGAATTCGTCGAGGTGCACAACGCCGATCTGATCGATCAGAACCTCACCGGCTATCGCCTGAGTGGTTCGGTGGGCTTTTCGTTTCCCGACGGCTATGTGCTGCCGGCGGGCGGGTATGCGGTCATCGCGCGCGTGCCGGCCGATCTCAGCGCGTTGACCGGGCTCCCGAGCGTCCTCGGTCCCTTCGAAGGCACGAACAGCCTGCCCAACGGCAGCGGCGTGGTGCGACTGCGCAATGCGCAGAATGCCATGCTTCTCGAAGTCGAGTATGACTCCGCTTCGCCCTGGCCGGTGACGGCGGATGGCACCGGGCATTCGCTGGTGCTGCAGCGGCCGTCGTATGGCGAATCGGATCCGCGCGCGTGGGCGGCGAGCGCGCGCGTCGGCGGATCACCGGGTGGACCCGATCCTGCCGTCGCGACGGGCGACGCGCCGGTGCTGATCAACGAGGTTCTCGCGCACACCGATTTGCCGCAGGTCGACCTCGTTGAGTTGTACAACCATGGCAACCAGCCCGTGGAACTTGGCGGGTGGTTCCTCACGGACGATCCCTCCACCAACCGGTATCGCATCCCCGACGGCACGACCCTCACGCCGCGCGGCTTTCTCGCCTTCACCGAGACCCAGCTCGGCTTCCGCTTCGATGCCGCCGGTGAGGCCGTGTTCCTTGTCCATTCCAACCTGACCCGCGTGGTGGATGCCGTGCGATTCGGTCCGCAGGAGAACGGGGTTTCGACCGGGCGTTATCCCGACGGCACGCCCGAGTGGCGGCGGTTGAGAACGGTCACCCCGGGTGCCGAGAACACCGCCTTCCTCGTGAGCGACGTGGTGATCAACGAGATCCTCTTTGCGCCGGTGTCGGGGGACGATGCCGACGAGTTCGTCGAGTTGCACAACCGCGCCGCGCAGCCGCGCGACGTGAGTGGCTGGAGCCTCAGCGATGGCGTGCAGTTCCGGTTCCCGGCCGGGACCGTGATACCCGGCGGCGGCTACCTGGTGGTGGCGAAGGATCGCGCGCGCCTGCTCACCAACAACGCGGCGCTGTCACCCGCGGCCGTGTTCGGTAATTTCGACGGCACGCTGTCCAACGGCGGGGAGCGCCTCGCCCTGGCGATGCCCGACCTCATCGTCGTCACCAATGCCGCGGGACTTTCCGAGACCAACCGCATCGACATCGAAGTGGATGAAGTCACCTACGCCACCGGTGGGCAGTGGGGCCGCTGGAGCGACGGCCTGGGCAGCAGTCTCGAATTGGTCGATCCCGACTCCGACCATTTGCGTCCGTCGAGCTGGGCGGACAGCGACGAGTCCTCAAAGGCGCCCTGGACCACGATCGAGTTCACCGGCGTGGTGGACAACGTCGCGTCGGGCGTGTCGAGCGATCGCCTGCACCTGTTGGCGCAGGGCCCGGGCGAGTATCTCCTCGACGACATCGAGGTCCTGGGCGCTGACGGCACGCCACGCCTCACCAATGGCGGATTCGAGTCGGGCCTGACCGGTTGGACGGCGCAGGGCAATCACCGCGGTACGCGACTGGACGAGACCGGCGGCGTGAACGGATCGCGGGCGCTGCGCGTCGTCGCCGCGGGACGCGGGGACACCGCCGTGAACCGCGTGCGCGCAAACCTCTCGCCGGTGCTGGCGTCGTCACAGACCGCGACCCTGCGCGCCAAGGTGCGATGGGTGGCGGGCTGGCCCGAGTTCCTGCTGCGCACGCGCGGCAGCGGCCTCGAAGCCTACGGCCGCCTCGAGACGCCGAAATCCGCGGGCACACCGGGCGCGCGCAACAGCCGCGCCGTAAACAACGCCGGGCCCGCCATCGCCGACGTGCGACATTCGCCCGCCGTGCCGCGCGACCGCGAGCCGGTCGTCGTCGTCGCGCGCGTCACGGATCCCGATGGCGTCGCGTCGGTCACGCTGCGTTATCGTATCGATCCGGCGGCGACCGTGCAGAACCTCGCCATGCGCGACGATGGCACCGGCGGCGACGTCGTGGCCGGCGATGGCTTCTATTCGGCCACGCTCAGCAACCGCACCGCGGGGACGCTGGTCGCGTTCCGCGTCGAGGCCGTGGACCTCGCGGGCGAACCGGCCACAGCGCTTTTCCCGAAGGGCGCGCCGCAGAGGGAGGCGCTGATCCGCTGGGGCGAGGACAGGGTGTTCGGCAACCTCGGCGTGTACCGTCTGTGGCAGCGCAAGAGCGACTACGACCGCCTGCGCAGCCGCGAGCCGCTCGCCAACGACAATCTCGACTGCACCTTCGTCTACGGCGACGAGCGCGTGGTCTACAACGCGGAGATGCGCGGCAAGGGCAGTCCGTGGCACGGCGGCAGCGTGGGCGCGGACTACATCGTCACCATGCCCGGCGACGATCGCGTGCTCGGCGCGCGCGACTTCGCCATGGTCACGCTCGGCAACCTGGGCAGCGACCCAAGTGGACAGCGCGAACAGGCTGCGTTCTGGATCGGGCGCGAGCTGGGTGTTCCCGCCCTCCACCGCCGCCATGTCCAGTTCTTCGAGAACGGCGGGTTCAAGGGACTCTATGAGGACACCGAGGAGCCCAACGGGCAGTTCTCGGATGCCATGTTCCCGGACGGCGAGGACGGCGACCTTTTCAAGATCGAGGACTGGTTCGAGTTCGACGACGCCGGCAGTTCGTTCGTCGCGCAGCGGGACGCCACGCTGCAGCGGTTCACCTCGGGCGGGCAACTCAAGCTCGCGCGTTACCGGTGGTCGTGGCGCAAGCGCGCGGTGGAGGATTCCGCCAACGATTACCGCGAGTTCATGGCCATGGTCTCGGCGCTCAACGCCTCGGGCGCGACCTTCGTCTCCCAGGTGGAAAGCCTGGTCGATGTCGATGCCTGGATGCGCGTGTTCGCGCTGCAGCACATCGTCGGGAACTGGGACGCCTACGGCTACAACCGCGGCAAGAACGGCTACATCTACCTTCCCACCGGCGGCCGGTGGCAGATGATGCCCTGGGACATCGACTTCGTCCTCGGCTCCAACAGCGATCCTTCGACCGCGGATGTTTTCGGCAGCAACGATCCCACCGTGGTGAAGCTGTGGAACACGCCCGCCTTCCGGCGTGTCTACTGGCGCGCATTTCAGGATGCCATCCACGGACCCCTGCGCGACGAGGTCATCGGTCCGGTGCTCGACGGTCGGTTTGCCGCGCTGGCGGCGAACGGATTCACCACCCTGGAAGGCACGGAAGCAATCAAGCGGTACGTGCGCGAACGGAGACAGTATCTCGCCAACGGACTCGCCGCCGTCGACGCGTCAGACCTCACCATCACGAGCAACAACGGCGCGAACGTCACCAGCTCGAGCAACCTCGTTGTGGTCGCGGGCCGGGCACCCATCGCCGCCGCGTCGATCACGGTGAACGGCGTGGTTTTCCCGGTGACCTGGACCGATCTGACCACCTGGTCGATCTCGGTGCCGCTCGCCGCGGCCACCAACCAGCTTCAGATCGCGGCCCTCGACCGCCGCGGCCGGCCCATCACCAACCTGGGCGACTCGGTGACCGTGCGTTACACCGGACCGCTCCCGCAGCCGTCCGATCTCGTCGTCATCAACGAGATTCAGTTCGACCCGGCCGTGTCCGGCGCCGCCTTCGTGGAGCTCCACAATACCTCGGCCACCGCCTCGTTCGATCTCACCGGGTGGCGGCTCGACGGCATCGCCTTCACCTTTCCGGCGGGCACTGTGCTGCGTCCGAACGGTTTCGCGGTGGTGGCCGCCGACCTCGTGGCGTTCCGCAACACTTATGGCGCCACGATCGTTCCGGTGGGCGTGTTTACCGGCGGATTGCAGAACGACGGGGAACGACTGCGCCTCGTGCGTCCGGGCGCCACCCCGGCCGAGGATCTCGTCATCGACGATCTGCGTTACGGGGGGGACCTGCCGTGGCCCGTCGTCACGCGCGGCCTTGGGCCCTCCCTTCAGTTGATGGATCCGTTGCAGGACAACCGACGCCCGGCGAACTGGACGGCGGAACCCGTGGACGGACTCACGCTTGCGACCCCGGGCGCGGTGAACTCACGGCGCACGACCCTCGAGGCCTTTCCCCCGATTTGGTTGAACGAGGTGCTGCCGGTGAACACCGATGGATCGAGCGACCGCGCCGGGGACCGCGATCCGTGGGTGGAACTCCACAATGCCGGGGACACGACGGTGGACCTCTCGGGTCTGTACCTCTCGTCGTCGGTGTCGAATCTCACCGCGTGGGCCTTGCCTTCGGGCACCACCCTCGCGCCGCGCCAGTTCCTCGTGGTGTGGTGCGACGGCGAACCGAACGAGACGTCGGCGGGCGAGTTGCACGCACCGTTCCGTCTTACGCCTGGGGCTGGTTCGGTCACCCTTTCACGCAGCCAGGGGGGCGGGGTGGTGGCGCTCGATCATCTCGAATACCGGGACCTCCCGGCGGGGCGGGCGTGGGGTTCGTTTCCGGATGCGCAACCACTGGATCGCGCGCTCTTTCATCTGCCGACCCCTGGCGCGGCGAATCGCCTGGGCGCTCCTGCGCTGCCGGTGTTCATCAATGAGTGGATGGCCAGCAACGCCGGGCTCGTCCTGGATCCCGCCGACGGCGATGCCGACGACTGGTTCGAGCTCTTCAACGCCGGCAGCACGCCGGCGGATCTCTCCGCCTTCACGCTTTCCGACAACATTGCCAACCCGGCGCAGTTCAGGATCCCCCATGGCACGGTGATCCCGCCGGGCGGTTTCCTGGTGGTCTGGGCCGACGAAGAGATGGGCCAGACGGTGCCTGGGGCGCTGCACGTGAACTTCCGGCTCTCCGGCTCCGGGGACGCGCTCGGACTGTTCACGCCCGACGGCACGGTGGTGGACGCGCTCTCTTTTGGCACGCAGTCCTCCAGCGAATCGCAGGGGCGCTTCCCCGACGGCGGCGATGAACCGTTCGTCACGATGGTGCTGCCCACACCGGGCGCGGAGAACGTGCTGTCCACCGCCAACCAGCCCCCCGTGCTCGCGGCGATCGGCGCGAAGTCCGTCGACGAAGGCGCGCCACTGACTTTCAAGGCGACCGCCACCGATCCCGATGCCGGTCAGACGCTGCG
>CAZYJB010000310.1:0-5714 GCA_964647675.1 uncultured Verrucomicrobiota bacterium
ACCTCGGTCAACGCCGACCCTTCGACCGTGAACACCGCCCCCGGCAGCACGACCGCGTTGGTCTCCAACTGCGCGGGGCCGGTGTCCCAGAGGACGCGGTCGGCAAACTCGACACGCACCGGGGGACCCGCGGCCTGGAAGTAGGCGTTGCCCGCGGCGCGACCCGCCAAATGCAGCGCGGACTCGAAGCGCAGCGTGAACGGACCCGCAGCGGTCGGCACCGCGAAGAGGTTGCTGACGGTGAGGGGCGAGAGGAATCGCACGCGCCCGTTGCCGGTGAAAACAGCCTGCAGCACCTCGACGTCGCGCAACAAGGCGTCGCCCGCCATGCGGAACTCGATGCGCCCCGCCTGCCCTGGACCCGTGCCGCCGAGTCGCACGCGACCGCCGAAGTCCGCAAACAGCCCGCGGATCGTCATCGGATTGCCGGTCACCACCCAAGCGCCCGAGTTTCGGATTCCACCGAGAAACTTCTTCTCCCCACCCTCCACGATCGTCGTTCCGGGGAAGCCATACTCGTTCTCAAAGACCGAGCGTCCGTTGAGGTGATTGGTCCCGGTTCCCGTGATCTGTGCGGTGCGGCTGTGCCGCGCGCCCGGAGAGATTCCGCCGCTTACGAACGTCGCGCCGGTCTCGATGGCGAGAACTCCGTGATTCACGAACTCCGTGGCCACCACGTTGAGGCCGCCCTCGGAAACCTGGAGCAGGCCCTGGTTCACGAGGCGCCCGGCCCCGTGAACTCGCAGCGTGCCGCCGCCCAGTTTTCGCAGCTCTCCCCGGTTCTCAACGCTGCTCAACGCATCGGATAGATTCCAGGTCGCCGTGGACACCGCGGAATGGCGGACCTGGACGGTCGTGCCGGGATGGAAGGTCACGGACGAGCCGACGCCCCGGATATAGGATGCGAGCACGAGGGCTGCGTCGTGGAAGGTCGAGAGGGCGCCCTTCGAATCGAGAACTGCCGCATGGTCGCGCAGGGACCATCCGCCGTGCAGTTCCAAGCCGCCCGCGAACAGCGCCGATCCGCCTTCGACATCGGCTTCAACCTGCTGGATTCCGGGGCGGCCGATTCGCACCGGCGCATCGAACCGCGCCTGGTCTCCCAGCCGCAGGCCGGCGCCGTTGCGCCACTGCATCGGGTTGGCCGAATGCAGGTCGTGCGCAGTCAGCACTCCTGCGGCGCCTGGTTCCATCAGCACTTCGTCGGAGCTGCCTGTGTCGATGCGGACGAAATCGTTGGTGGCCGGCAGACGTCGCGCGCTCCAGCGTGCGGTGTCCGTCCAGGATCCAGATCCGCCCATCCAGAGCACCGGCCCGCGCACCTCGAAGGTCCACTGGGTGGGATTGGCGAGGCGATTGCCGGCGGCGTCGGCCAGGTTCGTGGTGGCCGTGACCGCGTAACGGCCGATCGGCAGCGGTTGATCGAGTTGCAGTCGATAGCGGTTTCCAACTTGCGCAGCGACGGTCGCCGGGACGGCCACGTCGTCAGCGGTCCCAGGAAGGGCATCGGCACCGACCGAGACCACGCGAATACCGGCCGTCAGGGAGGACTCCACCAGCGGTTCATTGAAAGTGGCCGAGACATCGACGACGCCGCCCGTGAGCACGAGGGTGCCGTCGCCGGGCGTGAATGCCGTCAGGCGCGGCGGGCGCATTTCCGGAAGCAACGCGAGGGTGAGCGGGTCGGTCCACGCACTGTTCCCGGCCGTGTCGAAGAGGCGTGCACGCACCACGAAGTTGGTCTTGGAGGCCGTGCGCTCCGGCGCGCGCAGGCCGGTTTCGAAGGGATGCGACCCCACGTCGGCGACGAGCCTGCCGTCGAGGTAATATTCGACATTCCGCACACAGACGTCGTCGGTCGCCAGCGGCGACATGCGGAACCAGCCCAGGGACTGTTCGGCGGGCGGATCGGCGCGCAGGCTGAACGCCTGGAGGCGGCCGGACGGAGGATTGGTGCCGGTGTCCCGAGCTCGGTAGGCGTACACCTCGAGGCTGCCGCGATTGAGGTCGAGAGTGTCGCTGACGGCGGCCAGCAATCGGCCCCGATACAAGGCGTGATCGAAGACCGTTCCGGTGAACACCTCGAACCCGCCGACGAGATTCGAGGCAACGCGGGGATTGCTCGCGTCGTAGAATCCGAACCGCTGTGCCCCAATCCCTGCAGCGGGGAAATGCACGCTGGCGACGCGCCCGCCGCCGTCCTTCTCAATGGTCCCGCCGCCGATCAGCGCACTCCCCGGGCTGGTGAGCCAGGACGGGCTCAGCGGCAGCCGGATGTCGGCCACCAGATAGCCGAACACCGTGTTGATGTACGCGTAATCCGCCTCGGCAACGAGGCCCCCCGGCGCACCCGCCACATTCGATCGGTAGATTCCCGCGTGGGACGATCCGATCGCCGCTGTCCGCCAGATCGAGAAGTTCGAAGCTTACTGAAGGCAGGGCGGTCAGGGCGATCAACCGGCCGCCCGCCGTTCGGAGGTTGTGCACCTTGAAGGCGTGGCGGGCCGACTCCACCGGCTCGCCGGTCTCCAAATCAAAGGCCACCAGGGAGTCGTTCCCGGCAACGTAGGCCCGACCGAAAGCCAGCGCGACCGCGTAGCCCGGGACCGGCCGCGCCCAGCGCAAGACCGGCGCCGACGGCGTGCTGAAGTCCACCAAAACCGTGCGCGCACCGGCCCCCACCAACGCGTGGGGCCAGTCGAAATCGAGACTCAGCGTCATCTCATTCAGATGGAGGGAGCCGACGACCACCGGGCTCAGACTGTCAGACAAATCGATGGCCGTGAGTCCGCCCTGGTCGGAACGCACCACGGCCAGGTCATGGTCGACCTTCAACCCGTGCGCACCGAAGGGCGTCGTCACGCGGGCCAGGAATCCGATCGACTCCGCGATGCCGTCGAGCGGGTAGGCGTCATTCTCGACCTCGACCCCATCGGGAACACCGTCGCCGTCCGTGTCCTGCTTGGCGGGGTCGGTGCCGATGATCTCTTCCGCGGCATCGGGCAGACGATCACCGTCGGTGTCGAACTCGCCGTCCGCGAAGGCCTCGAAAGACGCCGTGGGAACGAGCACGGCGGTCCCGGACGGGCCGGTTTCGAAGAGCGCCGCGCCCGCCAGTCCGGTCACGGGATCGTAGTACGCGATGGTGTGGACCGTTTCGGGCGGCAGGACCTGGCTCTGCAGGATGCCCGCCGCCGACAGGCGCCCGCGCTGCTCAATCCCATCATCCAGATTCCGCAGCAGAAAGTAGTGCGCGCGGGCCGGAAACTCCGGACTGCCGAACTCGGGCGCGCGGACCTGCGACAGCCGCTCATAACCCTGGACGAAGCCGTCCAGACGGCGAGTCCAACCACGCGCCTCGAGCAGTGCGATGAGGTTGTCGAGTCGCGCCTGAGCCGCGGCCACGTCGGCGGGCAGCGGTCCCGCCTGCAAGGCATCGAAGCGATCGACGAGCGCGGCCCACTCCGCCGCGTTGAACTGCACCGGTCGCGGCAGGGCGACGAGAAAGGCGCGCTCCTCCGCACTCAATCGCACGCCGGCAGGTGACGTCGGCTGGATGCGAGCCGCGAGGGCCTCGGTGAACGCGTGGAGCTTCGGCAGGTCCGCATTGACCATCTGGAGGATTTTAGTCGTGCCCGCCTGCTTGGCGATGAAGTCGGCTTCCACTTCCCAAAATCGCCGCTGCTCCTCCAACCGGTCGGGCAGAAGGTCCGCGTCAGTTACCGCCGCCAGCGATTGCTGGCCGTGCAGCGAGAGGCCTCCGGCGGATGACGGCTCCGGGCACGGGTCGAGGAACCCGCCCTCACAGGGCACGACATAGGTCTTCCGCAAAGGCTCCGGATTTTGGCAGGCGTCCATGCACGCACGCTGCGCCGGCGTCAGTGTGTCATCCGACCGACCCGCACAACGGTCGGGTCCGCCGATGCAGCGAAGTCCGGTGGCGATCGGCGAGCGCTTGCGATCGATGTCGTCGCTGAACGGGTTGCCGAGTATGTCGCGTGCGCATTTGAGGAGACAGTTGAGCCAACGCCGTTCGGGTTGGGGAAAGCTGCAAGCAATCGTGCGGAGACACTCCTCCTTGTCGCGACCTCCTCCGCCTCCGCTGCCTGACCCGGGAAAGCCGGGGCCGCCCGCTCCTCCGCCCGATCCCCGCCTGCCAGGCCCGGAGCCCGCAACGCCCGGTGCGGACGGCGCCGACCATCCCGGCTGCCGGACACCCACTCCGGGATCCGACTCGATGAAATTGCCGTCCGCTGAAACGGTCATGGAGCCCTGCGGCTCCCAGCGGCCCGTGTCGTGGTTAAAGCTCCAGAGGATGGTCTTCTGCCCGGCGGCGAGTCTCACGCCGGTCGTTGGATCCGGCAGATTCGGGAATCGGATAGGAACGGGAACATCGAAGTTCAAACCACCATCGGTCTGGATGGTTACGGCCTGGCTGATGCGCAACCCCGCAGGCAGCGGTTCCGGCAGACGATCCGGGGGAACGGCGGCGAGTCCGACCCGCCCGCCACGCACCCCATTATCCGCAAAGAGTGCGTTGGGGGGAATGGTCACCTGAAGCCCCGCCCACTCGGGATGCTCGGCGAGCACCGTGTCGCTTAACTCGACGGTCGTCGCGGTGGCAGCGCTGACCGGACGCAAGGCATCCGCCGGGATCAGCGGCAGGAAGATTTCCCCCGTTCCGCCTGCCAGATTGTTCGGGCGCCCCGGCACTGCATCCCAGGCTTTGCCCAAAAACGGATAGTACTCACCGCCCGGCCACCGGGATCCCTCGGCGGTGCGGCCGTCGATGTGCACGAAGAACCGACCCGAGGGGGACGGCAGCAGCCGGAAATATCCGGTCGCATCCGTCGTCGTTCGCAGGGTTTCCTCCGCGCCATCGACGGTAATCGTCACGTTTACCAGCGGCCGGTTGGAGCCGTCCGGGTTTTTCTCCGAGGCGAAGACGCGCCCCTCCACGCCGGTGTTCGCCAGCGCCGCGGTTGCGAAGGTGTCGAATTCGAGATCCAGGCGCCCCCCCGGGATGCCGTCACGATCGGCATCCAGCGCCCGCCCGGATCGATCCAGAAGGCCATCGCCTTCCAGAGTGACCCGGATCCGCGCTCCGGCGGGCAGATTCTCGAGGTAGAACAGCGTCAACGTGCGCGCGTCCGAGGAAACGCTCGCGCGGGACAGCAGTCGGCGTCCGCCGAACATCGCGTAGAGATCGTTCGGACCCGGCACGGCACCGGACTGCAACGCACCATCCAATCGGAGGATTGTCTCGCGCGTCACGGCGACACCGCGCTCGCCGTGGAAGGGCGAGGTTTCCGCCACGGCGGTCGGCACGTCGCGGCGCAACCGGAAGTAGCGTTGCGCGGCGGTAGGCGTGATGAGGGTGCTGAATCGACTCCCGGCGGCTTGGGGTGCCGGACTCACAGGAAGCCAGGTCGCGTTGGCACCGAGCACGGGTGACTCCTCCAGAGCGAAGGCCGATGCGGGTGACGCCTCCCATGACAATTCAATGCCACCGCCCGGCGACGCAGCGAATCCCAACCTCGGCGCCGTTTGCGTCCAGGCGGTCCAGGGAACGACGGACGTCAGAAGAACTAGAACGGCCAGCGCGATCGCCCGGCGCCTGAACCCGGGAGGCCCGCTGAGGGCCACGGAGGATTCGCGGGTAAAAGGACTCACATCGGCGCCGGTGGACGTCTCGGGAACAGATGGCGAAGTCA
>CAZYJB010000311.1:0-5700 GCA_964647675.1 uncultured Verrucomicrobiota bacterium
GAGCGAGAGACACAGTGCGAGACGGACGGAGTGGCTGCGGCCTCTCCGTCCGTTTGCTTATTCGACCCAGGCCCCGGCCGGGCGATGGCTGGGCGGTAGGGCACCAGGTCCCGGTGGCGCCGCGGGTGGGGTGAAAGGCCTTGGTCACCGAGGGAGCACGGCTCGGCCGGGACGCCTCGCCCCACCACCGGAAGAGGAACAGGGAGGATCGAGCTCATCGCCGCGTCCGCGATCCGCCTCATGAATCCCATGCCCCCTCCCCATGGACGTTTCAGAGTGCTGCGTTCGATGACTTCCATTCATGTTATCGAAAACCCCGGACAACTCCGCAAATAAGTGATTTCTATGGGCTTATAACAATGCGGAATTGTCGAGAATTGCGCCCGGTCCGTGGCCCAATTCGATCATGCGTGTGATCGCTGCGCAGTCGTTCGGACGTTGGCGCTGACTCGTCGGACGAACCGAGGGCGGTCGTTGACCACTCACTTCCGACTGGAAAAAGAGTGAGTAGGTGGATCATCAGTCAGGCGAATTATCAGTGGGTCCATAATAACTCCTGAGCTTGTGGCCCAAGGGATTCCCTCTGATAGGAGCGCAGGAAGTCACACTCTGAGTGCATGACTGAAAGGCGGGTGAATGCCGCTGCCGGCATTCATGGGCGGGACGTGGTGAATTGCGTACGCAAGCCTCCGCCTGCTCGATCTGGCATACGGGATGCTCGTAGCCGATGTCGGTTGGCACGGATCACGCCCTGCCGGGAAATCGGTGGGAAGCACCCACGCGATGCCTGCCCCCCCGGACCTCTCACGACGACCCCGCAGGTCGTCAGCTCCCCGCGAGCGGGGCGATGCCGCGCCCCAGTGGCCGTCAGGCACCTCCTGCATCTCGAACCATGACTCAAGACCTCTCAGGCGCCGGAAAATCGTGGCGATTCCCCTCCGAGATTCTCTTCTCCCGCGAGGGCGTTCGACTTCGCCGCGGCGCCAGCCTCCTCTGGCAGATTCCCGTCCTCCTCGCACTCGCGGTGGCGGCGTGGCTGCTGACCCGTCTCCTTCCAGATCTCCTGGGCTGGCTCACGCTGCGAGTGACCCTGCTCGTCGCCCTGGGTGGGATCGGCTGCTGGCGCTGGGGATGGTTCATCCTCCAGTCGCTCCGCGCGGTGGTCTATCGCTACTGGCGATACCCCGCCATCCGTCGCGAGGCCGCGTACGCGGTGGCGCGACGCGGGCCGGTGCCGGAACTCACCGTTCTCGCCGTGACCTACAAGGAGAAGCGCTGGATCACGGAGGCGGTCTTCGAATCGGTCTATCGCGAGTTCAGCCAGCTCAAGGGGCTACGCCGACGCCCACGTCTCGTCGTGGCCACCGGCTGCGATGCGGACGACGAAGGACTGCGTATCATTCACGAGGCCCAGTCCGCCGCGCTGCGGCCCGCGGATCCAGCGTGCTGGCCGCCCGAGTTGGTACTGCTGCGCGGTGATTCCGGAAAACGCCCGGCTATCGCGGCCGCCCTCGCCGCGATCAACGAGACCGCACCCGATCCGGACGGCGTCGTGATCTTCATGGATGGCGACACGGTGATGCAGCCTGGGATGCTGTCCCGCGTGCTTCCCCTCTTCCGACTCGAGCCGGAGGTCTCAGCTGTGACCACCAACGAGGACGGCTGGGTCCATGGACCACGGTGGTTTGCGGAATGGATCTCGCTGCGGTTCGGACTACGGCATCGGACGATGTGTTCGATCGCGCTGAGTGGAAAGCTGCTCTGCCTCACGGGCCGGCTGTCGGCCTTCCGCGCCGCGGTGACCTCCGATCCGAGCTTCGTGCATCAGGTTCACCGCGATTCCATCCATCACTGGCTCTGGGATTCGTTCGACATGCTGAGTGGCGACGACAAGAGCACCTGGTACTGGCTCGCCGCGCGCGGCAAGCGGATGCTCTATGTTCCGGACGCCATGGCCACCACGATCGAAGTGGTGTCGGGCAACGGCGTGTCCCGCGCGCTGGCCAACGTCCGGCGCTGGTCCGGCAACAGCCTCCGCCACAGTTGGCGCGCCTTCAAACTCGGTCCGGAACGACTCGGCTGGTTCTGCTGGTACAGCCTGCTCGACCAGCGCCTCGCCATCTTCACCGTGCTGGTGGGACCGCTGCTGGCGATCCTTGCCTTCGCCGCCGGACGCTACGAACTCACTGCCGGCTTCCTCCTGTGGGTGATGTTCTCACGCGTGGCGCACGCCTCGATCGCCTGGAAACATGGCCGCCGCTTCTCCCTCTACTACCTTCCACTCCAGATCGGCGCGGACTGGGTCATCTCCCTGACCAAGATCTGGGTCCTCTTCCACCCCGCGAAACAGGCCTGGATGAACCGCGGCGCGCGCAAGCTCGACAGCACGCAGGGCTCCACCTTCTACCGGATGCGCACCGCGATGGCCCACTACCTCTACGGCTTCACCTGCACGTCGACGATCGTTCTCATCGGGATCGCGAGCGGACTGCTGCCCATGCTCGAAGATTCCCCGCTTTACCTGCGGCGCCTCATCGCGCCCCAGGGCCGGTTGGCTGGTGGCACCGACGCCCACGAGACTGCCCTGGTGTCGCCCGCTCCCACGCTGGGGCCGACCTACTTCGGCGCCACCCCTTTTCCTGCTCCTGAGGCCCTGCCTGCCTCGGTCACCTTCGCCGGCCTCGTTCCGCAGCCCTCCGCCTCCCCGGGCGCCGCCGTGCGTCCCTGAAGCACGTTCCGCCCTTTCGGTCCGGTCCAAAACCTCAACACGCACCCACCATGTCTGCTTCCGCCAACCCTTCGGTCGCGCCGGCTCCGGCACGGCGCCACTCCCTGCACCGCGTGGGAGTCCTCGCTCTGGTCTCGCTTCTCACCTTCGCCGCCCTCGCTTTCGGCGTGTCGTGGCTGCACTACCGATACGAGAACACCGTCCTCCGCAACGCCACGGTCAAGGGCCGTCTCCACCGCATCGGCGCGCGCATCGACGGCCAGGTGAAGGTCGTTCCCGTGACCTCCGGCCAGCGAGTGAGCAGGGGTGATGTCCTCGTCCAACTCGAGGACCGCCATATCGTCGCCGCGGTCGGCCAGGCCCGATCGGAACTCGTCTCGGCGACCCGGCGCTACGAAGCCGAGCGCCTGGCGATCGAGCACGACCGGAAGCGCCTGCAGCTCGAAATCGACCGCCAGGAAAGTATCGCGCGCGCCGAGGCGGCCGACGTCGATGCCATGGCCAGCACGGTCGAGAAATGGCAGCGCGAGTACGACCGCGTCACGACCCTCGTCCGCGCCGGGGTCGCCTCCTCGAGCGAGGTCGATCGCATCACTGCCGAGCGCGATAACTCGCGGGCGCTTAAAAAGTCGGCCGAGGGCCGGCTCGAGGCGGGACAGTCCGCCTGCCGCACCGCACGCCTTGCCCTCGACGGGCTCCGCGTCCGCGAGGCTTCCCTCGAGGTGCTGGCCTCGGAAATCGAGTCCGGACGGCAGCGCGTCGGGGTCGCCGAGGCCGATCTCGCGGCCACGACCATCACGGCGCCCGAGGACGGATGGGTGATCGACCGCATCGTCGAACCGGGTGGCTCCGCCAAGGTCGGCGAAGCGATCCTCTCCCTCTGGCTCGGACAACCCTGGATCGAGGCCTGGGCCGATGAGGAAGTCCTGCGCGACATCCGCGTTGAAAGCCCCGTCGACGTCTCCCTGCGCGCCTTCCCCGACGTGAAACTGACCGGTCAGGTCGAATCGATTGGTGTCCTGACCGACCGCGAGGTCGAAGGCGCGCGCGTGCCGTCCACGCTGCATGCGGTCTTCCCGCGCAACGCGATGGTTCCCATCCGCGTCGCCCTGAGCCCTGCCGGCGTGCGCTTCCAACCGGGCTTGAGCGCCCTGGTCGGCATACGCCGCGAACGCGAGCAGCCGGCCGGCCCGACCGGGCAGGCCTCGGTCTTCGGCCATCGCACCCCTCTGGCCGCCGCCCTCACGGCCCCCCCTTCCCCTCCCTCCCCATCCCATCCTTGAACCCTGAAACGTACTGAACCCGGAACCCGAAAGGATCTATCCCATCATGAAAGTCAGCATATTCGGACTCGGTTATGTCGGCTGTGTCACCGCCGCCTGCCTGGCCAAGGACGGCCACGAGGTGGTCGGTGTCGACGTCGTGGCCAGCAAGGTGGCCCGGTTGGCCGCCGGCCAGCCCACGGTGGTGGAAACCGGCCTGGACGAACTCATCGCCGACGCCAAGAAGGCCGGCAAACTCACCGCCACGACCGATGCCCGCGCGGCCGTGCTGGCCACCGATGCCTCCATCATCTGTGTCGGCACCCCCAACGCGCGCGACGGCAGTCTGGATCTCTCCGCCGTCCGCCAGACGGCCGAGGCCATCGGCCGCGCCATGCTCGACAAGGCCGAGCGCCATGTCGTGGTCCTGCGCAGCACGGTTCCCGCTGGCACCTGCGAGAACGTCGTGATGCCCGCCCTGCACCCGGACAGCCCACACATCGCGCTGCTCGATTCCGACCTCGTCATCGTGCCCGAGTTCCTGCGCGAGGGCTGCGCGATCGCCGACTACTACGATCCTCCCTTCGTGGTGGTCGGTTCGGCTTCGGGCAAGGCGGACGAGAACGCCCCTCTGGTGCAGGCGATCTTCGGCGGCGTGACCGACCGGCTCCAGTGGCTGCCTTTCCGCGAGGCCGAGATGCTGAAGGCCACCTGCAACGTCTTCCACGCGCTCAAGGTCGCCTTCGCCAACGAAATCGGCTCCCTCTGCTCCTCCCTCTCGATCGACGGCAAGGCGCTCATGGCTCAGCTCGTCCAGGACCAGAAGCTGAACATCTCGCCCGCCTACCTGCGCCCCGGCCTGCCCTTCGGCGGATCCTGCCTGCCCAAGGACCTGCGCATGATCCTGTCGGTCGCATCACGCAACGCCGTCGATCTCCCGCTCCTGCGCAGCCTGCTGCCCAGCAACGATGCGCACCTCAAACGCGCCATCGACATGGTGCCGATCTCCGGCGCCCGCCGCATCGGCCTCAACGGACTCGCGTTCAAATCGGGCACCGACGACCTGCGTGAAAGCCCGATCGTGCTCATCGCCGAGCACCTGATCGGCAAGGGTTACGATCTGCGCATCCATGACCCCGGCATCGAGACTTCGCGCATCTCGGGGGCCAATCGCGAGTACATCGAGAAGCACATCCCGCACCTTTCGAGCCGCCTCGTTTCCTCGCTCGACGAACTGGTGAACCACTCGGAGGTCGTGCTGCTCGTGCGCGATGGCCAGGCGGTCCTCGACCGCGCGGCCGCTCTCGGCAAGCGCCCCACGGTCATCGATCTGCGTGGCCGCGCGCCCACCGTCCGCAAGGCCGCGCCCATCGTGACTCCGAAGTCCGACGCGCCCGCCGCGAAGCCGGAACTCAAGGTCGTCCAGAAGGCGCACTCGCGCTTCAAGGCCGCGACCAACGGGCGTCACGCGCTCGCCTCCGCGGCCTGAACCGGCCCCGGCCTTCCCCTCGAGGGCGGCGTCACCTCTGCCGCCGCCCTTCCCGGCCCACCCGCAACCCCCGCCGCCGAAACCTCCCTCACGATGCCTTCCCCGATCCCGTTCCCCGCCGTTCCCAGAACACTCCCGGCCTTGCTTCGGATGGCGCCTCGGCGTCTCGCCCCCGTCCGCAGTTCGCTCTGGCATCTCATCGCCACCCTGGCGGCGCTGGT
>CAZYJB010000312.1:0-5687 GCA_964647675.1 uncultured Verrucomicrobiota bacterium
GCGCGCCGGCCAAGGTGCAGAGCGCGCTGCTGGAAGCGATGCAGGAGCGGCAGGTGACCATCGGCAACGAGACCTTCCCGCTCGAAGAACCCTTTCTCGTGCTGGCCACGCAGAACCCCATCGAGCAGGAAGGCACCTATCCGCTGCCCGAGGCGCAGGTCGACCGATTCATGCTCAAGCTGAAGATCGGGTATCCGACCCGCGCGGAGGAGCGGCAGATCCTCGATCTCATGGCGCACACGGTGAATCTGCCGACCGTGTCGGCGGTGGTCGATTCCGCCACCATCCTGAACGCGCGCCGCGTGATCAACGAAGTGTACGTGGACGACAAGGTGAAGGATTACATCGTCGACATCGTCTGCGCCACGAGGTCGCCCGAGGACTACAAGATCGACGTGCGCCATCTGGTGCAACTGGGTGCGTCGCCACGTGCGACCATTGCCCTTACGCTGGCGGCCAAGGCGCACGCCTTCCTCCAGGGCCGCGGGTACGTGACGCCGCAGGACGTGAAGAGCATCGGCATGGACGTGCTGCGCCACCGCGTGGCCATCACTTACGAGGCCGAGGCCGAGGACAAGACCAGCGAGACGGTGGTGCAGAAGATCTTCGACGAAATGCCCGTGCCGTGACCGTCCGATGATCCCGCGCGAGATCCTCAAGAAGATCCGCCAGATCGAGATCCGCACCCAGCGGCTCGTCAGCGAATCCGCCGCCGGCCAGTACCATTCCGCCTTCAAGGGCCAGGGAATGGACTTCGACGAAGTGCGCGAATATCAGCCGGGCGACGACGTGCGTGCCATCGACTGGAATGTCACGGCGCGCATGAACCATCCGTTCATCAAGAAGTTCGTCGAGGAACGCGAACTCACGGTGCTGCTGATGGTCGACCTCAGCGGGTCAGGGCTGTTCGGATCGGGGGACTACACCAAGCGCGAGCTGGCGGCCGAGATCGCGTCGGTGCTGGCCTTCTCCGCGATCCGCAACAACGACCGCGTCGGGCTGCTGCTCTTCACCGAGGACACCGAGGCGTTCATCCCGCCGCGCAAGGGACGGCGGCATGTCCTGCGCGTCATCCGCGAGATCCTGTTCTTCGAGCCACGCCGTCGCGGTACCGACATCCACGCGGCGCTGCAGTTCGCGCAACGTGTGCTCTCGCGGCGGGCGGTGGTGGTGCTGGTCTCGGACTTCCTCGGCCAGACGCACACCGCGGCGCGTGACATCTCGGCCCACCTCAGGCGCGGCGCGGTGTTCAGTTCCACACTCGGACAGGTCTCACTCTCGGCGCTGCGCCAGGTCCGGCGCCGGCACGACGTCGTCGCCGTGCAGGTGGTCGACCGGTTCGAACTCGAGCTGCCGCCGCTCGGACGCGTGATTCTGAAGGACGCCGAGACGGGCGAGGTGATGGAGATCGACACCGGCAGCCGCCAGCGCCGGGCGGCCTTCGCCGAACGGCAGCGGCGTTCCCAGGCCGAACTCGAGCGGTTGTTCCGCTCCGCCACCATCGACTTCATCCAACTGCGCACCGACCAGCCCTACGCCACCGCGCTCGCACGGTTCTTCGAAACCCGCGAGAAACGCCGCCGCCGCGGCTGATGCCATGACCCGAGCGGTCCCCGCGAAACCCATGGCCCATCCCGCCCCCAACGCGTCCGCCGCCGCTGCCGCCGCGCCCGCCCCGGGCGTCCCCTCCGGAAACGGGGGCGCCGCCGAAGGCATGCACGACATCGTCGATGCCTTCGAGATCGTCCATTGGTGGCAACGGATCCTCGGCGGCGTGCTGGTGTTGCTGGCGCTCGGCCTCGCCGCGTACCTGGCCTGGCGCTGGTGGCGCGCGCGGCAGCGCCGCCTGGCGCAGCCCGAACCGCCTCCTCCCCCGCTGCCCCCGCACCTCTGGGCCTCGCGCGAACTCGACCTGGCTCTGCGCCTGCTCGGTGATCCGGACGCCTTCTGCACCGAACTGTCGCGCATTCTCCGGGAATACCTCGAACGCCGTTTCGGTTGGAATGCGCCCGACCGCACCACCGAGGAGTTTCTCCACAGCCTGCGCCAAGAGGCGGTGCTGGGCGCCGACCAGCGCGAGGCGCTGGCCGATTTCCTGGGGCGCTGCGACCTGGTGAAGTTCGCGCGGCACGACCCCACCGAAACCGAGCTGCGCGAGCTGCTCTCCGCCGCCCTGCGGCTCGTCTCCGAGACGACGCCGTCGGCCGTTCACGGAACTCAGCCGCCCGCCGAGATACGGACATCCCCCCCCGCGTCATGAGCTTCGCGCACCCTTGGTTCCTGCTGCTCCTGCTGCTGGTGCCGGTCCTCGCCTGGCTGCGGCGGCGCTTCGCGCGCGAGTCGGCCTTCCTGTACTCCTCGACCCAGCTCGTCCAGGGCGTCGCCTCGCTGCGGCAGTCCCACGCCTCGGTCGTGCTGCGACAACTTCGCTGGCTGGGCCTCATCTGCCTCATCGTCGCGCTGGCCAGGCCGCGCCTCGGCGAAAGCGAGGTTTCGATCAGCTCCAGCGGCATCGACATCGTGGTGGCCGTGGACTTCTCCATGAGCATGGCGGCCGAGGATTTTCATATCGAAGGACGCCGGGTGAACCGCGTGGCGGCGGCCAAGGACGTGTTGCGCAGGTTCATCGCGCGCCGCCCCAACGATCGCATCGGCATGGTGGCGTTCGCCGGACGGGCCTACGTCGCGGCGCCGCTCACGCTCGACCACGGCTTCCTGCTTGAACGCATCGAGCAATTGAAGCTGGGCGTGATCGAGGACGGCACGGCCATTGGAGCGGCCATTGCCGCCGGCCTCAACCGCCTGCGCGATCTCCAGGCCAAGAGCCGCATCCTCATCGTCATGACCGACGGCCAGAACAACGCCGGCAAGGTGCCGCCCGCCACCGCCGCGGAAGCGGCCAAGGCGCTCGGCGTCAAGATCTACACCATCGGTGTCGGCACCCGCGGTGTGGCGCCCTATCCCCAGCGCGACGCGTTCGGGCAGGTGCGATACGTTCCCATGAACGTCGACATCGACGAGGAACTGCTCACCAAAATTGCGGCGGACACCGGGGCGAAGTACTTTCGCGCCGTCGACATCGACAGCCTGCGCGCCATCTACGCCGACATCGACGCCATGGAAAAGACGACCGCCGAGGTGACCAAGTACCAGCGCTACCACGAGGCGTTCAGCTGGTTCGCCATCCCGGGGCTGGTCCTGCTGTTGCTCGAACTGGTGCTCGCCCACACGATCTGGCGGAAGCTGCCCTGACCTGGCATGACCTTCGCGCATCCCATCCTCCTCTGGGCCGCCGCGGCGTGCGTGCCGGCGCTCGCCTTCTTCTTCGCGTGGTCGTGGCGCAAGCGCCGCCGGCTCGTCGCCGTTTTCGTGCCGAGACGCCTGCAGGCCACCCTCACGCTCGGCCATTCACCACGCCGCGCCGCCGCACGGGCCGCGCTGCTGATCGGTTCCGTGGTCCTGCTGTTCCTCGGCCTGGCACGTCCGCGCCTCGGCGCCACCCAGGTCGAAGTCTCCCAGCGCGGCCTCGACATCCTCGTCGGGATCGACACGTCAAAGAGCATGCTCGCCGAGGACGCCGGACCCGGCATCAGCCGCCTGCGTCGCGCCAAGCTCGCCGCGCTCGACCTCGCGCGCCTCGCCCGCACCGACCGCGTGGGCCTGATCGCCTTTGCCGGCTCGGCCTTCCTGCAATGCCCGCTGACCATCGACGACGACGCGTTCCGACAGAGTGTGGACGCCCTCGACGTCGATATCATTCCCGAGGGCGGGACGTCCTTCGGTCCCGCCATCCGTACCGCCATCGAAGCACACGCCGCCGACTCCCAGAACGTGCGCGTGCTGGTGCTTTTTACCGACGGCGAGGAGCACGAGACCAGTGCGTTGGCCGAGGCGGAGGCCGCCGCCGAAAAGGGGCTGCGCATCTTCACCGTCGGGGTCGGCACGACGCGTGGCGAAATCATCCGCGTCCGCGACGAGCAGGGAAACCCGGTTTATCTCAAGGATGCCGCTGGCAACGTCGTGAAGTCCGCGCTCAACGAAACCCTGCTTACCGAGATCGCGCAGCGTGCACACGGATTCTACGTCCCGCTGCAAGGACCGCGCGCCATCGAGGAACTATTCCACCGGGGACTCGAGCCGTTGCCCAAGTCCGATCTCCAGGCGCGAATGATCGAGCAGTTCGACGAGCGGTTTCAGATCCCACTGCTGCTGGCGGTCCTATTGCTGGCGATCGAGACCGTGCTGCCGGAGCGCGCGCGCCCCCAGGGCACGGCGCGGGAGGTTCCTCTGGCCCACCCAACCATCGCGCCGTTGGCCCGGAACACCACCCTGTTGCTGTTCGGCCTCGCACCGATCTTCTTCGCCGGCGTGCGCGCCATCGCTTCCCCCGACACCGCCTACCGCGACTATTCGCAGAAGCGATTTGACGAGGCCCGGCGCGAATACGAGCGCCTGGCCGCGCGCGCGCCCGACGATGCGCGCCTGCACTTCAATGCCGGAGCGGCGGCCTTCCGCGCCGACGACTACGAACGCGCGAGTCGCCACTTCTCCAACACCCTGCGCACTCCGGATCTCCGACTGCAGCGCGACGCCTACTACAATCTCGGCAACAGCCTGTACTCTCAGGGTGAGGCCGCCCAGGACGCCGACGTCCGCCGCGGGCTCTGGGAATCCTCGATCAAAAGCCTGGATTCCGCGCTGCGCCTGGCACCGGACAATCCGGAGACCCGCCACAACCTCGACTACGTCCGCCGCCGTCTGGAGGAGCTGAAACAACAACAGCAGCAGAACAAGGATCAGAAGCAGGATCAGCAGCAGAAGCAGGATCCGAATCAGTCCGACGAGAAAAAGGACCAGTCTGCCCAGGACCAGGATTCGAAGAGCGACCAATCGCAGTCGAATCCCGACGCGCAGAAGAGCCCCGACCAAGAATCACCCAACGAAGATCAGCAGCCGCGGCAGGACGAGCAGAAGGACCCGAAAGAGGCCGAGGACAACTCTCCGCAACCGGATCAGAATCAGTCCGGCCAGGATCCGTCTGCAGGCCAGGAAGGGAAAGGACGGCAGCCGGACCAGAAGCAGGCCAATGAGCCAGAGCCCGATGCCTCGCAGGGCCAGTCGAATCCGGCCGGAGCGGATCCCAACGGCGAGCCATTCCAGGGTCAGATGTCGCCGCAACAGGCGTTGCGCCTTCTCGACACCGCCAAGGGTGAGGAACGACCGATACCTCTGGAACGTCGGCGGGCGCGGACGCGACTGACCAAGGACTGGTGACCGTCATGAAGTCCCCTTCGCCATCGATCGGCGGGCGCCTGCTTCCGACGCTGCCGGCGCTCCTGTTCCTCCTGCTCCTGGGCGGAGCGTTCGGACCGGGCGCCGCTGCGGCCAGCATTCGTCTTGCGCTCGACCGCGAGGTCCTTGCGCTCGGCGATTCCGCCACGCTGCGCATCACCATCGAAGGCGGGAACGGACAGGAAACCGCACAAATCCCGGACACGCCTGGACTCCGCTTCACGCGGATCGGCAGCAACATGAACTTCTCCTTCGTGAACGGGCGCCAGAACGTCACGGCGGAAAGCGTGTACACCGTCACCGCCACCCGCGTGGGCCAGTACACGATCGGGCCGGTGCAGGCTTCCGTCGCAGGCCAGGTCGCCCGTTCGGACACCCTCGCCTTACGGGTCGTC
>CAZYJB010000313.1:0-5681 GCA_964647675.1 uncultured Verrucomicrobiota bacterium
CATGGCCATGCTCGACACCGGCTTCAAACCCCCAGCGGCCTATCTGCCACGCGTCGCGCCCACCACTCTCGAGAATGGCGCCTATCTTCGCGGCGTGGTGCACGACCCCACCGCGCGCCGCATGGGTGGCGTGGCTGGCCATGCCGGCCTCTTCACCACCGCCTCGGACGTGGCGCGGTTCGCCCGCATGATGACCGCCCGCGGGGTGTCCCGGGACCGGCGCCTGTTCAAGGCGGAGACGGTCGACGCCATGACACGGGTGCGGACGCCGTCCGCGCTGACCACCGCGCGCCGCGGCCTGGGGTGGGACATCGATTCGCCGTACGCAGGTCCGCGCGGCGACGTGTTTCCGGTGGGTGGTTACGGGCATTCGGGCTGGACCGGCACTTCGCTCTGGATCGATCCCTATTCGGAGACGTTCGTCATCCTGCTCGCCAACCGGAATCATCCCACGGAGGACGGCAACGTCATCGCGCTGCGACGGCAGGTGGGCACGCTCGCGGCGGAGGCGATCGAGGGTTTCAACTTCAATGGCGTCCCTGGCGCCCTGCCACGGCAGCCGCGCGCTGGCTCGGCCAAGGCGGCGGGGTCTGCGGCCGCCAGTGCCGCCGCCCTACCGGTGCTGAACGGCATCGACGTCCTGGTACGCGACGCCTTCGCGCCCTTGCGCAGGAAGCGCATCGCGCTGGTCACCAACCACACCGGCACCGACGCGCAGCGCACGCCCACCATCGACCTGCTGCGGCAGGCGCCGGAGGTGACGCTCGTCGCCCTGTTCAGTCCCGAGCACGGCGTGCGCGGCGAGCTGGATGACAAGGTGCCCGATGGCGTGGACGCCCAGACGGGATTGCCGGTGTACAGCCTCTACGGCGACTCGCGGAAGCCGAAGCCGGCACAGCTCCAGGGTCTCGACGCCCTGGTCTTCGACATCCAGGACATTGGCTGTCGGTTTTACACCTACATCTCGACCATGGGCCACTGCCTCGAGGCAGCCGCGGCACAGGGGATCCCCTTTATCGTGCTCGATCGCGTGAACCCGATCCACGGCGGGCGGGTGGAGGGCCCGGTGTACCTGGGGCAGGAATCGGCGTTCGTGGCCTACCACAACCTGCCCGTGCGCCACGGCATGACCGTGGGCGAGTTGGCGCGCCTCTTCAATGCGGAGCGCGGGATCAACGCACGGCTGCAGGTCATCCCGGTCGAGGGCTGGCGCCGCGACCAGTGGTTCGACCAGACCGGACTCCCCTGGATCAACACCTCGCCCAACATGCGCAACCTCAAGGAGGCGATCCTTTACCCGGGCGTGGGTCTGGTGGAGTTCGCCGTGTCCGTGGGGCGCGGGACGGATACGCCGTTCGAGGTCGTGGGCGCGCCGTACGTCGATGACCGGCGGCTGGCCGCCGAATTGAACCGCGCCGGAATCCCGGGCATCCAGTTCGTGCCAGTCCGGTTTACGCCCAAGGCCAGCGTCTTCAAGGACCAGCCCTGCGGCGGGGTCTACCTCATGCTCAACGATCGCGAAGCGTGTCCAGTGGTGGACGTGGGCATCGCGCTCGCTGCGACTCTGCAGCGACTTTACCCCGGGAAGTTCGCGCTCGAGAAGGTGCAGACCCTGCTCGTGCACCCGCCGACCCTCGAGGCCATCCGAGCCGGCAAATCCCTGACTGAAATCAAGGCGCTCTGGGCCTCGGATCTCGGGCAGTTCATGGCGCGCCGCGGATCGTTCCTGATGTACTGAAAGAATTCTTCTAAGGAATCGCGGGTTCGCACGTGGTCTGGATGAAGGCCCGCGGGGGCGATCAACCGCATGGAGACGGCCCAGTCGAACGGGGTGTGGGTCAGGGCGGCGCTGGAACGGCACGGCGCAGCCCTCACCCGTTACGCCGCCAGGATCACTGGCGACGCGGATTCGGCGCGGGATGTGGTCCAGGACACATTCGTCCGTCTGTGCGGGGAATCGCCGGAATCCCTCGAGGGGCGGCTCGCGCCCTGGCTCTTCACGGTGTGCCGGAACCGAGCCCTCGATATGCATCGCAAACTTCATCGACTGGTCCCGCTGCCGGAAGACACCGCGGACACCACCCCGGACCCGCATCCGAGTCCCGCGATCGCGGTGGAGCAGCGGGAGACGGCTGAAATTGCGCTCGGCCTGCTGGCGCGGTTGCCCGAGTCGCAGCGCGAGGTGGTGCGGCTCAAGTTTCAAGCCGGTCTCAGTTACGCCGAGATCGCCGAGGTGACCCAGCTCAGCGTGAGCAATGTCGGCTTCCTCCTTCACACCGCGCTCAAGACGTTGCGCCAGGGGCTGGCGCGCAGCCGTTGAACCCTTCCCACGGAGAACACCATGAATCCCTTGCCTGAAGACGATCGGTTGACCGCGTACGCGCTGGGCGAACTGCCCGCCGCGGAGGCCGCGGAGGTCGAGGCCCTGCTCAAGACGTCCGACGACGCGCGCCGCGAGGTGGAGGAGATCCGGCGCTGCGCCGGGCTGTTGACGGAGGCTTTCGGTGTCGACGCCCAGCGGGTGCCGGAGGCGGCAGACGTTCCGAGTGAGGCGCAGGTCTCGGAGTTCCCCGGCGCCGTGGCGGAACCGGTGGCCACACCCGAGTTCGGCGTGCGCCGCCCTTGGGGCCCCTGGCTCGCCTGGGGCTTGGCGGCCGGGGTGACCGTCCTGGCCTTGGTGCAATGGTGGCCGGAACCGGGACCGGGAACTCTGGCGCGGCATTCGGGCGGCATTCCGCGGTCAAACGAAGTAGCGCTGCCTCAGGAGCCGGCGGTCCCGAGCCCGACTCCGACGCTGGTGCTCGGGCCGCAGCCCGTCATCGCCCCCCCAACGCCGCTCGTGAGCACGGTCCCCTTGGACCATGCGCCAGTTGCGCCAGGAATGTCGCCCGGCCCCCTGCGGGACCAGCCCGCGTTGGGACAGGCAGGCGCGGCGCCGGCCGCTCCTGTCGTCGAACTGGCCTCGGCAGCAAAACCCGAGCTTTCTTTCCGCCGCGGACTTCCGGCGGGACCCGAAGGAGCACGGGAACCCGGGAGCGCGGGCGCGCCCCCGATCTCCAACCTGTCGCCCGAATCGAGGAGCCGTTACGGCTTCAGCCCTGTTCCGAGTCCAGCGGTGGACTCGCTTTCGGTGACCGCCCCCGCGCGGGAAAGCGCGCGCCAGTTTCACATGGAGCCCCAATTGATGAAACGCAGCGGGTCGTCCGCGGCATCGTCGCTGGGGGATCAACCAACCCTCGGGCGTTCCCCGGCGTCGAGCATGCCCGTGCCGGCCGACCGCTATTATCGTGAGGAGCGGCTTTTGCATCGCGGGGAACGGGAGGAGTTGGGGCAATCGGAGCGCGGCGGGCAATTGAACCCGGGCTACGTCGATGCCGGCGAGAACGCCTTCGTGTCCCCGCTCTCGCAGCCGTTGTCGACGTTCGGTCTGGACGTGGACACCGGCTCGTACGCCAACGTGCGCCGCTTCCTGAAGGCGGGCGCGTTGCCCCCACGCGCCGCGGTGCGGGTGGAGGAGATGCTCAACTATTTCGACTACGCCTACCCCGCGCCCGCGGGGGATGAAGTCTTCAGCCTCGTGGCAGACGTCACGGCGTGTCCCTGGCAGCCGGAGCATCGCCTCGTGCGCCTGGCGCTCAAGACCCGCGACGTGGGCGGCGAGCCGCCGGTGGCGAACCTGGTGTTTCTCGTGGATGTGTCGGGTTCGATGCAGCCGTCGGAACGCCTGCCCCTGCTGAAGGAGGCGTTGCGCGCGCTCGCCAAGCGATTGGCGCCTGCGGACCGCGTGGCGATCGTCACCTACGCGGGCGGTGCCGAGGTGCGGCTGCCCAGCACTTCCGGCGAGTTCAAGGACCGCATCCTCGAGGCCATCGATTCCCTGGTGTCGGGGGGCAGCACGAACGGCGAAGGCGGCATCCGGCAGGCGTACGCGGTGGCGCGCCAGCACTTCATCGCGGGGGGTGTGAATCGCGTGCTGCTTTGTACCGACGGCGATTTCAACGTGGGTCTCAGCGATCAGGACGCCCTGGTGCGCCTGATCCAGGGCGAGGCGAAGTCGGGAGTCTTCCTCACGACCCTTGGGGTGGGGACGGACAACTTCAAAGACGCCCTGATGCGGCGGCTCGCGGACAGCGGCAACGGCTCCTATCACTATCTCGACTCGTTCGAAGAGGCGCAGCGGGTGTTGATCGAGCAGCAGCGCTCGCGGTTCGTGGTGGCGGCTCGCGACGCGAAGGCGCAGGTGGAGTTCAATCCGTCCACCGTCGCCGCGTGGCGGTTGGTCGGGTACGAGAAGCGCCTGCTGCCAGCCGAGGCGTTCAACGACGACACCAAGGACGGCGGCGAAGTGGGTGCCGGCCAGACCGTGACCGTGCTCTATGAGGTCGTGCCGGCGGGCGGACGCGTACCGGGTGCGGTCGATGCCCTCAAATACCAGCCCGTGGCGCGTGAGGAACCACCCCGGCGCGCGGCACCGGCCTCGGATTCGTCCGATCTCCTGACGCTCAAGCTGCGCTATCAGCGGCCGGAAGGATCCCCCAGCGTCTTGCGGGAACTGGCCGTGCGCGAGGGCGTGCGCCAGCCCGGACGAGAGGCGCAGGCGGCGGGTGGCGGCGATCTGCGATTCAGTCTGGCCGTGGTCGCGTTTGCCCAGGCGCTGCGCGATCCGTCGTGGCACGGCGGGCGTGGGTATGACCTGGCGCTGGAACTGGCGCAGGAAGGGCTGGGGGCCGACCCCGGCGGCGTGCGCGCCGAGTTCCTCACTCTGGTACGGACCGCCAAGACTCTGGCCGGGCGCGGAGGGTCGCTTCGCTGAGGGGAATGCGGCTCCGACTGGCGGGGAGTTCCCGGAGTCGCGAGCGTGCAGCTCGCGCTGACTGGCATTGGCAGGTGGGTCATTGGAGCGATCGAGCGTCGCCTGCACGGCCGCGGGAGGAGAACGCGGGTCGCGACACGGCATCTGCAGCCCATTTCCCCTCTTATTCCAAGACCCGCCTTGACTTTCCGCGGCGTCTTGCCGACAAAGCGAGCGTTCCAATTCCCTCGGCATCAGACAAGGAGTGGGTGCCGCTGGTTCCATCGGGTCGCGCAGGGCTGGGCTGTGCCGTTTCGGGATAGCTTTCCGAAACGTCGCCCGTCGCCTGCAGCGGCCCGCGACGAATCAGGACGGAGAAAGCCAGTGCGCCAGGGGTCTGGTGATCCGGTCGCTTGACCCGGTGGTCATCCGGACCGGATCCAAGGATCGGCACGGCTTTTCGGGAGGATTGGGACCGGGAGAGGGTTCGAGTGCTGTGGTGCAAGGGAAATGGCGGCGTTGTTCGTCGCCGCGCGTCACGTGAGTCGAAGCGTCCAAAGGGCAGGGCACCCCGGGAAGCTCGAGTTGGAACAACTCGAGCCGCGGGTGTTGTTATCGGGGCTCCCGCTCCCGATGGCTCCCTGGTCAGATCCCGGCTCCGACACGTCCGAGGTGGCCCCTTCCGGAATCGCGGATCCCTTCGAAGCCCTTTCCCTCGAAACCCTGAGTGGGACATCCAGTCCCACCGACGACCTCTTCGAAGGAGTCGGTGAACCGCTGGCCGAGGTGCCCTTCGAACCCACGGAATCGGCCACCGCGCCCGTCGCTCCGAGCAACGGCACCGGCGACGAGGACGACTCACGAGCAGGGGCCGACGCAGAAGCCGGCG
>CAZYJB010000314.1:0-1226 GCA_964647675.1 uncultured Verrucomicrobiota bacterium
CGGCGCGTGACCGCTTCAGCGACTCCATTGGCGGGAGCCATTCGAGCGCGAGCTGGACGCTCGCGGCTACGTTCGCCGTAGCCGCCGCCGTACAGGCGGCGCGTGACCGCTTCAGCGACTCCATTGGCGGGAGCCATTCGAGCGCGAGCTGACGCTCGCGGCTACGTTCGCCGTCGCCGGTCGCCAGGTCCACGATACGAATCACCGCCTGGCGGCCGAGGAACTCGATGACGTCCCACGATCCCGGCACCAGCGCCTCGCTGCCGCCAGGCCGGTCGTTCGGACCCGTCGCGCGCCGCACCACCTGTCCGTCCACGAGCAATTGGAGTGCGAGCTTCTCGTCGTTCCGACCGCCACCAATCAGGAAGCCGAGGAACCGGCGTTCGATCGTGAATGCAGGTGAGGTCAGCGTGCCGACCGTGTCGTCCCCATTGAAAAACGTGTTCACCAGTCCGCGGCCATTGAAGGCGCTGACCTCCATCTGGCCGGGAAGGGTGCCACGGGCGGGTGCCGGACCGAAGGCCTCGCCCATCACGCTCGAGGCGCCGTAGGTGTCGCCTTCGAAATCGGCAATGACCAGGTCCGGTGCCGGTGCTGCGGACGCCGCGTGGGCTGGCCGCGGGAAACCGGTGAACCCGGTGATCATCAGGAACGAGGCGAGGCCAAGGGTGGCGATCGAAGGGCCATCGCGGAACGGAGGGAGACGGGCACAGGAGCACGAGGCTTGACGCCTCGGAACCTCCCGAGCGCGGCGTCCGGTGTCGAGTCGAGAGCGGTCGAGCGCCGCCTGCACGGTGACGACTGCGAAAATGGAGGTGGCTCGCCGGCCCCGACCGGCGAGTCGGGAAGGAAGCCGTGACCCGAAGCGCACGATGCCAGAAAGGGATGAGGGAAGGAGAGGGTCGGTGTCCCTTTCGGTCCACCACGTCACGAGCAGCACTCATGACCCACCGGACCGGAGCGCTCGTGGCCCACCGGGCTGGCGCCATCGGGATTGCGCGGGCCCCGCGGGGCGCGCTATCAACCCGGTATCAGCACCGTCCGTCAGTTGGCCTTCGCGGGTCCGGATTCCCGCTGTGCGGGATCCGAGCGGCCGGGGCGTCTTCCCGTGTTGGCAGCGAGGGTGGCGACCCGCGTTTCGGTCGTGCTGTCGGCGGCGGTGGTGGTGATCGCCTTCGCGCCGACCGCCAGCGCGGGCTCGGATTCCCCGCCGCTCTCCTTCGAGC
>CAZYJB010000314.1:1236-5677 GCA_964647675.1 uncultured Verrucomicrobiota bacterium
CGGCGCATTGGTTTCACTGCCACGGCGAGGGGGAGAAGGCGAAGGGCGGCGTCGATCTGCGTCTGCGCCGGCTGATGCTGGGTGCGAGTGATTCCGGAACGGTGCTGGTGCCGGGGGATCCCGAGCAGAGCGTGCTGCAGCAGATGATCGCTTCGGGCGAGATGCCCAAGGCGGAGAAGAAGCTGAGTCCGGACGAAGTTGAACGCATCGAGCGCTGGATCCGCGCGGGTGCGCCCACGTTGCGAGCCGAACCGGAAGAGGTGCCGCGCTTTGACATTTCCGAGGAGGAACGCGCCTTTTGGGCGTTTCAGCCGGTGCGCCGTCCGCAGGTGCCGGGTGTGCGCGAGGTCGCGCAGGCGCCCACTGCCGTCGATCGCTTCCTGCTTGCGCGACTCGAAGCGCGGGGGCTTCGGTTCGCTCCCGAGGCGGATCGCGCGACCCTGGCGCGTCGGGTGTTTCTTGATCTGACCGGCCTGCCGCCGTCGCCCGAGGAACTCGCCATGTTTCTCGCCGATTCGAGCGCCGGCGCCTACGAGCGTCTGGTGGATCGGCTGCTCGATTCGCCGCGCTTCGGCGAGCGCTGGGCGCGGCATTGGCTGGACGCCGCGGGCTATGCGGATTCGAACGGCGGGCCGGAGTCCGATTCCGATCGTCCGTGGGCGTGGCGTTACCGCGACTACGTGATTCGCTCGTTGAACGCGGACAAGCCGTTCGACCGGTTCATCACCGAGCAACTCGCGGGTGACGAGTTGGTGGCGCCTCCGTACGAGCAACTCGACGACGCGGGTCTCGACCGACTCATCGCCACCGGGTTCCTGCGCATGGCGCCGGATCCCACGGGCGATGGTCCTGCCGATGCGACCCTCGCGCAGAACCAGGTCGTGGCCGACACGCTGCACATCGTGTCGTCGTCGCTGCTCGGCCTGACCGTGCAGTGTGCGCAATGCCACGATCACCGCTACGATCCGGTCCCGCAGTCGGATTACTACCGCCTCCGTGCGGTGTTCGAGCCGGCGTTCAACTTAAAGGCCTGGAAGGCGCCTGGCGCACGGAACATCTCACTCCTCCGTGATGCGGAGCGCGCACGCGCGGACGGTCTCGAGAACGAGGCGGCGGCTTTCGATCAGCAGGCGCAGCGCCGGCATGACGAGCTCATCGAGGCGTTCGTGCAGCGGCAGATGAAGCTGGTGCCCGAGAACCGCCGGGAATCGGTTCTGCAGGCGCGCCGCACCCCGCGCGACCAGCGCACCGACGCGCAACGTCAGCTCCTGCGCGAGTTCCCCACCTTTCAGGACGGCATCATTCTCGGCGAAATCGACCGCGACGGCGCGCGCGAGGTGGAGGAGATCCGCAAGAAGGCGTCCGCGCTCCGCGCCGGGAAGCCCGTGGAGGAGCGTATCCTCGCCCTCGTCGAGGAGCCCGGACACGTCCCGGAGACACGCTTGTTCCATCGCGGTGATCCGCTGCAACCGCGGGATCCGGTGGCGCCGGGAGGCCTGATGGTGCTCGAACCGGCGCAGCCTCAGGGCATTCCCGCCACCAACAGTGCGAGCGTCCGCGGCACGACGGGACGCCGGTTGGCATTCGCGCGGCAGCTGACCGGCGGCCAGCATCCGTTGTTGGCGCGCGTGCTGGTGAACCGCTTCTGGCACCACGCGTTTGGCGCGGGCCTGGTGCCCAGCCTGACCGACTTCGGCGCATTGGGTGACCGGCCGACGCATCCCGAACTGCTCGACTGGCTGGCCTCGGAGTTCGTCGACGGCGGGTGGCGCTTGAAGCCTTTCCTGCGGCAGCTCTTGCTTTCCGCCGCGTATCGGCAGAGCACAGACCATGCGGCCTCGGTCGAGGCGGATCCCGACAACCGGTTGCTGGGTCGGCGCTCGTTGCGGCGACTGGATGCCGAGACCTTGCGCGACGCCATGCTGGCCGCGTCCGGACGCCTCAACGTCGCCATGTTCGGCAAGTCGGTCCCGACGGCGGTCTCGGCCCAGGGGCAGGTGGTCGTGGGCACGCAGAACCGCGATGGCAATGGGGATCCGACCTCCGTCGCGGGCGTCGGCGCGGAGGAATACCGCCGCAGCGTGTACCTGACCGCGAAGCGTTCGGCGCCGGTCGGAGTGATGGAGACCTTCGATGCGGCGATGCCGAATCCGACCTGCGAGGCGCGCCCGAGTTCGACCGTGGCGCTCCAGTCGCTGCTGCTCATGAACGACGTATTCGTGCTCGCGCGCGCCGCCGAACTCGCGGACCGCCTGCAGCGCGAGGCGCCCGGCGATTTCGACGCCCAGCTCACGCGTGCCTGGCAGATTCTGTATTGCGCCATGCCCACGCCGGAGGACCGCCGCCGCTGCTTCGCCTATCTGAGCCGTCAGACCGGACTCTTCGAGCAGCGTGAGGGCGGCGGGACGGCGGCCGTTTCTGCGCGCCGCCTCGCACTCGAGAGCCTGTGCCATGCGCTGTTCAGCGCCAACCGCTTCCTCTATGTCGACTAGCGCATCTGATCCCCGAAGGTTCGGACTCTGTTCGCGGCGTCATTTCCTGCATGCGAATGCATTCGGGCTGGGGACGACGGCGCTGGCGTGGCTGCTGAACCAGGACCGGCTGCTCGCCGAGCCGGCGCGTCCCGAACTGGAACGAAAGTCGTTCGACCTGCTCCCCAAGGAGCCGCCGTTTGCGCCGCGAGCGCGGGCCATGATCTCGATCTTCATGATTGGCGGTCCGAGCCACATCGACCTGTTCGATCCCAAGCCGCGCCTGCACGAGTACGCGGGCCAGCCGTTCCCCGGCGATCTCAAGTTCGACAACGTGGGTCAGGCCAGCTCGAAGGTGATGCCGGGCCTGTGGGAATTCCGGAAACACGGCCAGAGCGGCACCGAGCTGTCCTCCCTCCTGCCGCATCTGGCGAGCGTCGTGGACGACATCTGCGTCGTGCGTTCGATGCACACGGGCGTGAACAACCACGGCCAGTCGGTGTATGCACTGTCAACCGGCCGCATCCAGGCCGGCGCGCCCGTGCTGGGAAGCTGGCTGTCGTACGGACTGGGCAGCGAATCCAGCGAATTGCCTGCGTTCGTCTCGCTCACGCACCCGTCGGGACCCCCGCTGCTGGCGGGCCACAACTGGAGCAACGGATTCCTGCCCGCGATGTTCCAGGGCACGGTGATCCGGCCGCGCGAGCCGCGCATTCTGAATCTGGATCCGCCGCCCTACCTGCGCGGCGAGGCGCAGGCGCGCCAGCTCGATCTGGTTCGGCAGTTGAACCAGGACCATTTCCGCGAGCACGAGTCGGAGCTCGATCTCGAGGCGCGCATCGCGAGCTACGAGCTGGCGGCGCGCATGCAGACCGCGGCGAAGGAGGCGTTGGATCTGTCCGGGGAAAGTCCCGCGACGCGCGCGTTGTACGGGCTCGACAACGATCTGACCCGCGATTACGCGACGCGCTGCCTGATCGCGCGCCGCCTCGTCGAGCGCGGCGTGCGGTTCGTGCAGATCATCAACAACGGTCAGAGCTGGGATCATCACGGCGGCCTGCCGAAGGCGCTGCCGGATCTTTGCGCGCGCACCGACCAGCCGACGTCCGCGTTGGTGAAGGATCTCAAGGCTCGGGGACTGCTCGATTCGACCCTGGTGCATTGGGGTGGCGAGATGGGGCGCTTGCCGGTCATTCAGAACGATCTCGGCGCGGACAAGGTCGGGCGCGATCACAACACGTACGGATTCACGCACTGGCTCGCGGGCGGCGGGATTCGTGGCGGCATGACCTATGGTGAGACCGACGAATGGGGGCACCACGCGGTGAAGGATGTGGTCACGCACCACGACTTTCATGCCACGGTGCTGCGGTTGTTCGGGCTCGATCACACCGCGCTGGTGTATCGGCGTGGCGGTCGTGAGTTGCGGCTGACCGATGGCAAGCCCGCGCGCGTGGTGACGGATATACTCGCGTGAGCTTTCCCCCGTAGTCGCGGACGTCAGTCCGCGCTGAATGACGTGGCGAATCGGGTTGCTGGAGCGGTCGAGCGCCGCCTGCACGGCGACGGCTACGAAGGAAGTAGCCGCGGGCGTCAGTCCGCGCTCGAAGGGTCTTGGCGAAAAAAGTCGCAGGAGCATTCAAGCGCCGCCTGCACGGCGACGGCTACGAGAGTATTCGCCGCTCAGGGCTCGGCCAGCAGACGGGTGACGCGATCCTCGAGGCCGTCGCGCGCGTTCATGTCACGCAACACGCCCTTCTTGTCCACCAGCCACATCGCGGGGATGCCTTCGATGCCGAAGCGCTGGCCGAATTCGTTCCCCCAGCCCTTCCCGTCGAAGTATTGCGGCCAGGTCATCTTCTCGTCGGTGACGAACCGCGCGAGCTGGTCCTTCTTCTCGTCGAAGCTGATCCCGAGGATCTCGAAGCCCTTCGGGTTCAGCTTCTCGTACGCCGCCTTGACGTTGGGCA
>CAZYJB010000315.1:0-5640 GCA_964647675.1 uncultured Verrucomicrobiota bacterium
ATCAATTGCGAGACCGACTTCGTGGCCAAGAACGACCTGTTCAAGGCCTTCTGTGACGACGTCGCCAAGGCGGTGGCCGCCGGCGGCGGAGCGGACCTCGAGGCCCTGCGCGTGGGCGCGGTGGCCAAGGTCGGCGAAAATATCAGGATCGCGCGCCACGAGCGCTTCGACCTGGGCGGACCCGGCCTCATCGCGGCGTACATTCACACCGGCGGCAAGGTTGGCGTGCTGCTCGAGATGGGCTGCACCAAGGACTCGACGCCGGCCAGCGATGGCTTCAAGCAGTTGGTGAAGGACATCACCCTGCAGATCGCCGCGGCGAGCCCGACCTCGGTGACGCGCGACGGCGTGCCGCCCGAGGTGGTCGCCAAGGAGCGCGAGATCGCCGCGCAGTCCGACCGCCTCAAGGGCAAGCCGGCGCAGGCGTTGGAGAAGATCCTTCAGGGCGTGCTGGACAAGTACTTCCAGACGGTGTGCCTGGTGGAACAGGGGTACGTGAAGGATCCCGAGAAGACGGTGAAGCAGCACGTCGACACCGTGGGCAGCCAGATCGGCGACCCGTTGGAGATCCGCCGGTTCCTGCGCTGGCAGGTCGGTGATTCCGCGGTCTGATTCGTCGGGCACTTCCCATGGTATCATCCTAACGCCCCGGAACTGAATCTCAGTTCCGGGGCGGTTCCTTTTTCGGGCCCACCACCCGATCGCTCGGTCCCCTCTGCTGAGCCCCGGTTGAACCTTTCCTCGCCTGCCGCATTCCACTGGGCGTAGATGCTGAAGATGCCCCCTGAAGCGGAGCCCGAGGTTCGTGCCGCCGTGTTGACGGCACGGCACGGGGATCCGGACGCCTGGGAGGTCCTTTTCCGGCGGTATCAGCTTCCGCTCTACGCCTACGCCATGGACCTCGTGCGCGACGAGCAAACCAGCCTCGATATCGTCCAGGAGACGTTCGTGCGCGCGTCCCGTCACCTGCCCGGACTACGCGAGGACGGCCGGTTCGGGTCCTGGCTCTTCGGCATTGCGCATCAGTTGGTGGTGCGCACCTGGCGCCAACGCGCGACGGAGCCGTTCGTCGAAGAGGGTCCGGAACCGGAATTTCAGGCAGGCAGCGACGAGCCCTGGGCCGGTTTGGTGCTGCGCGAGGATGGCGTGGAAGTGATGGCGGCGATCGATCAGCTGCCCCCCGTTCAGCGCAGCGCGATGCTCCTGCATTTTCTCGAGGAGTTCACGGTGGCAGAGATCGCCGGGATCACACAGGTCCCGGTGGGGACCGTGAAATCGCGACTGCACTACGCGCGCCTGACCCTCCGCCAACGACTGGCGTCCCGGCTGCGCTGACCTCCTTTCAACACCATGGACCCCATTCGAAATCACCTGCTCTCCCGACACGCCCACGCGGGACCGCGACTCGATGCGCTTAGGCGCCAGTTCTTGAACGAACTGCCCAAGTCACCGTCGCCGTCGTCATCAACCGGGATTCAGCGCGACGACTCGGTGGGATGGCACTTGGTATGGCGGGAGATCTTCGGTCGCGCTCGCGTGGCCTGGAGTGGCCTGGCAGTCGCGGGCGCGGTCGCCGTCGGTCTGCATGCGGCGGTGCCGCGGCCGCGAATGATAGACGGGTTGGCCGCGCCGGTTCCGGCCGCGGTGGTGCTCGAGTTCCGGGAGGAGCGGTCGCGCCTGGTCAGCGAGCTGATCAGTCGCGAACAGAACACGGACCCCGGCGGGGAGGCTCCTGCACCGTCAACGCCGTCGAAGCCGGCCGGCACCCGGCGTTCGGCGTTGGAAGCTCCCGGTGCCTCCTTCGACCTCGCCTGAACCGCATGAATGCGAACGTCACCAACCCGAATGCTGCGGCGGACGCGCCGTCCCGCCGAAGTTCCCGCGGCCTCGACCGACTGCGGCGTGTCCTGCTGACCGTCACGGCGCTCGGTGTCGTGATCGTCCTGGTCTACGGCGTCGAGAACGTGCGCGGCTGGCGGACGTGGTCCAAGGAGCGGGACCGGCTCCTGGCCGCCGGCCGGAAGGTCACGATCGAGGAGTTCATCCCGCCGCCGGTGGCGGAAGAGCGGAACTTCGCGATGATCCCCGTGTTTCGTCCGCTGTTGGATTTCGATCCCAACGCGTCGGGTACCGACCGCTGGCGTGATCCGGAGGGCAGGAAGCGCGCTCTCGCGATGATGGCGTTCGAGAAGGTTCATGGAGGCAGGGCTCCCCAGGCGGGAACCGCGGATTCGGCCCGGGCACGGGCGACCGATCTGGAGGCATGGCAGAAATACTTCCGAACTCCGGGAACAGGTCCGGAGGCAGAGATGCCCGCCGATCTCGCGCGGCGCTACGGACTCGTGCCCATCACACCCGTGTCCACGGAGGCAGCGGCTCCGATCCCGAAGGGATACCCTTTGCCTGCCCAGCCGGGCTCGCCGGCCACCGATGTGCTGGCGGCGCTCGATGTCTTCGAGTCGGATTTCCGTGCGATCCACGAAGGGCTGATGCGCCCTGAGTCGCGCTTTCCGCTGCGGTATGAGGACGGGTACAGCACCCTGCTCCCCCATCTTGCGGTCCTCAACCGCCTGACGATCGGGTTCACGTTGCGGGCTTCCGCGCGTCTGGCCGCCGGCGATTCGGAGGGTGCGTTGTCGGATACCCTGGATGCCGTTGGTCTTGGTGAAGCGCTTGCTTCGGAACCGTTCCAGATTTCGCAATGGTCGCGCACGACGCACCTGAACCGCGCCCTGGGGGTGATTTGGGAGGGGCAGGTCCGCCACGCCTGGACCGAAGATCATCTGGCGGCGTTGCAGTCGCGGCTGGCCTTGATCGAGACTGCGCCGGCCATGCGCCTCGCGCTGGGAATGGAGCGCGCGATGGCCTTGCGGCTGATCGAGCGCCTCTCGAGTTCGTTCGCCGAACGGCGACGCCACGCCGAACTGAGTGATGACCTGTTCGTGTCCTCTGAGGCTTCGCGGAGAGAGATGCCGATGGTCCCGTTCCTTCTCTTCGCGCCGCGGGGCTGGCTCTACGCCAATGCGGCGGCCACCGCGCAGGTCTTCGAGGAGCTGGAATCCGCGTCGGCCAGCGACCTCCCGGGATTGCGTGCGGGATGGGACCCGCTCGCCGGACGCGATCCGATCCGGCTCGTGCTTCATCGACGTTTCTTCGTGGGCGAGCATGGATCGAAACAGTGGGAGAACCTGGTGCGGGCGGTCGCCTGCGATCACCGGATCCGACTGGGCATGACTGCATGCGCATTGGAGAGGTACCGGCTGCGCCATCGCGAGTACCCGGATCAATTGGAGGCGCTCGTGCCGGGTTTGTTGTCGGTGGTGCCCCGGGATGAGGTCGCTGAGCGTCCCGTTCGGTATCAACGCGAGGCGCATGGCACCTTCCGCCTCTGGGCCGTGGGCGAGGATGGCCGCGACGATTCCGGCGTCCAATCGCATCGGCTGGAGGAATCGGGACGCGCCGTGGCGGTGGACTGGCTGTGGCGCTGGCCGGAACCCGAAGAGACGCCGCGCCCTTGAGTTGGCGACGGGGATTCCGGTGGTTTGCCGGATCGGTCCGGGGAGAAGCTTTCCTGGCGTGAAGGGCGGAACACACGCGGTGCTCCGCCCCTCGGGATCAAGCTGCGGTCCGGGGTTCGGTGCTACTCGGTTCCCTCCTTTTTCGGCGGCGCGCCCGCGTCTTCCGCGGGATCGTCCGGGGACGGCTTGGGCGCGATGCGCACGAGAAGCGCCTCTTCCTCGCCCTGCGGATTCCGTTTCAAGGTGCCGCCCACCTTCTCACCGCGCTTCAGGTCCGTGGTTGAGCCGGTCCGGCCATCGCGCTCGAGACGCGTGGTCTCGGTGAGGCGGATCAGGCGCTTGCCCTGCTTGCCCTCGAGGGTGAGCAGGCGCGTCTCGGTGTCGAACGAACCGATGACCCCGCGGAACGGGTAGGTCTGGCGCTTGGTCGACCTGGGTGCGTTGTCGGTTGTTGCGGGCCGCGAAGGCGCGGCCGCGGCATCAGGGTTTTGGGGAACCGCCGGTGCGGCAAGGCACGCGGCGGACGTGACGAAGGCGGCGGCCAGTGTGAGGGCGCGCCGCAGGCATGTGTGTGGTTTCATCGATCGATCCTCCTTGGTGCGGACGCGGTGTGAGGCAGCGTCCGCAGGGAGGACCGCTAGCAGATGGCGGAGAATCCGGTCAAAGCGCGATCCGGGGGGACAGAACGAAAGTTGCCAGGGTACGGCCCCGGCACGTTCGGGGGACGGACTCCGCCGTCGGTGGCATGGAACTTTTCCCTTGGTGCGCCGGGGTTCGCGGCTAGATTGCGCGCGTCGAAACCGCCTTGGGCGGCCGCGATCATCCCAGACTTCAGACGTCATGAACCAGGTCACTTCGGTGGAGCTTTCCCGGGACTGCGAAGCGGTCCAGATCCCGGTTGGAAACACGGTCACGCTGCCGGCGGGCACGTCGGTGGACATCACGCAGACGCTCGGTGGTACCTACACGGTGCATGCGATGGGAGGGTTGTTTCGCATCGCCTCCCAGGACGCGGATGCGCTGGGCCTGTCCACCGAGGCGCCCGCGAAGCCGAAGGCCGAGGGCCCGGTCAGCGAGCAGGCGGTGTGGGAGGTTCTTCGCACCTGCTACGATCCCGAGATCCCGGTGAACATCGTCGATCTCGGTCTGGTGTACGACCTGGCCATCGAACCCACGCCGGCGGGCCACAGCAAGGTGGGCGTGAAGATGACCCTCACCGCGCCGGGCTGCGGCATGGGCGGCGTCATCGCGCGCGACGCACAGGAGAAGTTGCTGTTGCTCGACGGTGTGGAATCCGCGGACGTGGAGATCGTATGGGAACCGCCCTGGCATCAGTCGATGATCTCGGCGGAAGGACGGCGCATCCTCGGCCTCGAGTGACGGCAGGCGGAAGGCACCGGTTTTCCGGGGGCGCGTAGCCGGCGCGGCCCCGCTTCGTTGGCATCTTCCACGGCGATTACGAAAGAGTTCGACATCTGGCGTATGCGACATCGTTTCGAGGCGTTCTATCGACTGCTGCTCGTGCTGCTGGCCGTAGGATTGTTCTGGTCGATCTGGGGGCGGGCAGCGGACGCGCCGGCGCCGGCCCCGGCGGCTGGGTCATCCGAGACCTCCACCAACGCCGCGGCGGCTTCGGGCGCGTCGACCAACCAGCCCGGCATGAAGCTCGGCGTGAACCTGCTGCCGACGATCGACCGGCAGTATCTGACCTTCGGGCTCGACCAGATTCCCTGGCTCAAAGAGACGCGCCTGCTGGGCATCGAGATGTGGCAGTACGTGGCGTCGTTCCTGTTCATCTTCGTCGCGTTCTACATCGCCAAGTTTCTGGATTTCCTCACGCGGGTCTGGCTGAAGCGCTGGGCGGAGCGCACGGAGACCAAGGCGGACGACATGCTGCTCGAACTGGCCAACGGGCCGGTGAAGGTCGTGGCGTTCGTCATCTTCCTGCACATCGGCCTCAGCGTCTTCCAGTGGCCGCCCACGGTGGAGCGCTGGCTGGCCAACGCCCTCAAGATCGTGGTGGCGCTCTCCATCACCTACGCGGTGCTCAAGGTGGTGGACATTGCGGTGGGCGCCTGGCGGCACCGCGTGGAGGACGGCGATCCGACCAGCTTCGACAGGC
>CAZYJB010000316.1:0-5638 GCA_964647675.1 uncultured Verrucomicrobiota bacterium
CCACCACTTCCCACTCGCCCAGGTCGTGGTTGAAGCTCCAGAGCGCGCTTTTGGCGCCGGGCGGGAGGGGCAACCCGGTCAGGGGATCCGGCAGGTTCGGGAACCGCACCGGCACCGGGCGGTCGAAATTGGCCGCGCCGTCGGTTTGGACCGTGATCACGAGCGGGAAGTTGAGGCCCTCGGGCAGGGCGCTGGGCAGGCGGTCGGGCGACACGGGAGCGATGCCGACGCGGCCGCCGCGGGTGCCGTTGTCGTTAAAGAGCGAATTGGGTGGCACCACGAGTTCGACGCCGGCGAGCGATGCGTTGCTGGCCACGACCGAGGCGGGAAACGTGATCGCGGTGGCTAGCTCCGCGCTGACCGGGGTGAGCGTGCCCACCGTGATGAGCGGCAGGTAGATCTCGCCCGTGCCGCCGGCGAGGTTGTCCTCGCGGCCGGCGAGTGCTTGCCAGGATTTGCCGACGACGGGGTAGTAGGCGCCGTTGGGCCATTGGCTGCGCGGCGAGGTGCGACCGTCGATGTGCACGAAGAAATAGCCGGCGGGCGCGGGCTGGAGCTTGAAATTGCCGTTGGCGTCGGTGGTGGTGCGCAGGGATTCCTCGCGGCCGTCGACCGTGATGGTGACGCCGGCCAGCGGGACGTTGACGCTGGTGGAGGTGTTGTCGGTGCCCGGCACCAGTTCCGACGCAAAGACGCGACCGATGACCGCCGTCTGCCCGACGGGTTCGACGCTGAGGGTCTGGTACCGGATCTCCGCGACCCCGCCGAACCGCTGATCTCCATCGGCGTCGATGGCCCGTCCGAGGAAATCCAGGAGTCCGTTGCCGTCGAGGCGCACGGTGACCTGGGCGTTGCCCGGGACCGGCTCGAGGTAAAAGAGCGTGGCCGCGCGGCGATCCGAAGAAAGCTCCACCCGCGCGAGGAGGCGCCTTCCGCTGGCCGTGGCATTGAACTTTTCCGTGGTCAGCACCGTGTCGGCGGCGAGGGGCAGCGAGAAACGGAAGACCGTTTCACGCGTGACGGCTACCTGGACTTCACCGGTTTCGGGCGACGTCTGGCGCACGCGGCACAACGGCGGATCGGTGAGCGTGCTCAAGCCGAGCACGGCGTTGGCGAGCAGGTCGGCGTCGCGCTCGTTGACGAATCCGTCGAGATCGAGATCCGCGAAGGGTACGAGGTCGGCCGTCAGCGGCGAGTTACCATTGAGATGGTTGGCCAGGCGCGCGAGGTCGAGCACCGTGGCCAGGTCATCGGCGTCGAGGTCGCCCAACCGCGTGGGGCGTGTGACCCCTTGGGAATGTGCCGCGGGAACCCATGCGGCGGTCAGGATCGCAAAGACGACAGCGAGGTACAGAGGAAGGCGCATGGCAGGCAGGGGAATGACGGAAACGTTGACCCGGCGGACACGCTGGTTCTGAACACTGTCCCCTTCAGGCGCAAGGGTTTCCTTCCAGTGCCCCGTTGAAAAACCGGCCGGGCTTCCTGGTGATACGGGCTACCGACAGGAAGGTTGCAGAAGAGGCCGGGCAGGTCGGGGCCTCCGGCGGAGTCCGCCTCCACCTCGGGAGGGAATCCCCCCCCAGCGCGCCGCCGCAGATTCTGGTTTGCGATGATTCCGTCGCGGGCCATTGTCAGCGGAGCAATCCCCTGTCCACCGGAATGGATCCCGTGCACCACGATGACCTCGGCCGGCCGGACTCCCGGACGGCACCACGTCCATGGTGCGACGCGGCGGGAGTTGGGTGGCCCGGTTGGCTGGTGTTGGGGTTGGCGTCCTTCGCGGTCGGCGCCGCGGCATTGGCGGCGGAGGGGCCCGGCGCGGCGACGCCCGCCTCCATGGCGCGCAGCGAGCATTGGGCGTATCAGCCCGTGCGTGACGCGATCCCACCCATGCAACGCGTCGCGGACTGGCCCGTGGCCAATGGCATCGACGCCTTCCTGGAAGCGTCACGACAGGCCAAGGGTCTCCGGAGTTCCGCGGAGGCCGACCGCCGCACGTTGATCCGCCGCGTGACCTTCGACCTGGTGGGCCTGCCGCCGGAGCCGGCGGAGATCGAAGCGTTCATCAATGACCGCGCGCCGCTGGCTTACGAGCGCCTGGTCGACCGCCTGCTCGCCTCGCCCCATTTCGGTGAGCGCTGGGCGCGGCATTGGCTCGACACCGTGCGCTACACGGAGAGCCAGGGATTTGAGTACGACCGGTTGCGCGATCGCGCCTGGCACTACCGCGACTACGTCATCGACAGCTTCAACCGCGACCTTCCCTACGATCGTTTCATGATGGAGCAGGTGGCCGGGGACGTGCTGCGCCCGGTGATGCGCGACGGCATCGTGGCCACCAGCCTGCTGGTGTGTGGTCCGTGGGACGAGGCGGGCAGCGCCCAGGCCAATCTCACGCAGCGCGCCGCCACGCGCGAAGAAGAGATGGAGGACCTGGTGAGCGTCGTGGGTCAGACTTTCCTGGGGCTGACCGTCAATTGCGCGCGTTGTCATGCGCACAAGTTCGATCCGATTTCGCAGGAGGATTACTTCCGGCTGAAGGCGGTGTTCGACGGCGTGAAGCACGGGGAGCGCCCCATCGAAGGCGAAGGCGACGCGCAGGAGCGGGCGGATCGCCTCGCCCGCTGGAGGGCGGCGGCGGCGGCGGCGGCCGGTGAGGTCGCATCGTGGGAGGCGGAGGCGGTGCGGCGACGTGCGGCGCAGAGTGGCGACGCCGCCGTGGCCGTGGCGCCTTGGCCGAGGTGGCGCTGGGATTTCGGCCGGACGAACAGTCCTCTTCCAGCCGGCCGGCTCCACGGCGGCGCGAAGGTCGAGCAGGGAGCCCTGGCGCTGCCGAAAGATGGGGCGTGGTTTGAATCGGAGCCGCTCGACGCGCCGCTGTCCGAAAAGACCCTGGAAGCGTGGGTGTCGCTCGCCGATCTGGAGCAGGGCGGCGGCGCGGCGATTGCGGTGGAATCGCCCGACGGACGCGCCTTCGATGCCATTGTCTTTGGAGAACGCGAACCCAAGCGCTGGACGGCGGGCAGTGAGGGATTCGTGCGCACACGCGACCTTGGGCAGCCGGTCGAGACGGCGTCGGCGTCAGATTGGATCCACATGGCCGCGGTTTATGGTGCGGAGGGAACGGTGGCGCTCTACCGCAACGGCGAGCCCTACGGATTGGCGTACCGGCCCGACGCGCCTCCGGTCCGGCATGCCGTGGGCGCGGCGCGCGTCGTGCTGGGCTTGCGGCATACGGGCGGTGGGCGTCCCTGGTTGCGCGGGCGCGTTCGGAGCGCGGCGGTTCACGACCGAGCCCTGTCGGCTGACGAAGTATTGCGAGCGTTCCGTTCGGCGGGCGCCGTGCCGAGTGAGACGGAGATCGAGGGTCTGTTGACCCTCGCCGAACGCGGGCAGTGGCGGGCAGCGCGGGCGCGGCGGGCCGAAGCGCGCGAGGCGTTGTCCTCGATGGCGTCGCCCCCGGTCTGTACCCGTGTGCAACCGCCGCCGACGCGCCGCCTGTTGCGCGGTGACGTGACCAAGCCGGCGGAGGAGATGTCCCCCGGCGGGCTTTCGGCCGTGGTTGATGTGGACGCGGACTTCGGCCTGACGCCGGACGCCCCGGAATCGGAGCGGCGGCTTCGCTTCGCGCGCTGGCTGGCGGATCCGCGCCACCCGCTTCCGGCGCGCGTGATGATGTACCGGCTCTGGCACCTCCATTTCGGCCAGGGATTGGTCGCCACGCCGAACGATTTCGGCGTGGCCGGTGCGCGGCCGACGCATCCGGAGCTCCTTGACTGGCTGGCGACGCAGTTCGCGCGCAGCGGCTGGAGTCTGAAGTCCATGCACCGTCTCATGGTGACTTCGGCCGCCTACCGGCAGGCGTCGGTGTCGCGCAGGGAGGCGTTGGGCGTCGATGCCGACAACCAGTGGCTGTGGCGATTCTCACCGCGCCGCGTCGAGGCCGAGGCGCTGCGCGACGCCATGCTCGCCGCAAGCGGCCGGCTCAACCGCGAGATGGGAGGCGTCAGCACGCGCCCGTTCGAGGTGCTCACGTTCCCGGCGAATGCCTATCTACCCGTCGACCGAGTGGGCGCGGCGTTCGACCGCCGGACGGTTTACCGCATGAACGTGAACTCGGGGAAGGATCCCATGCTCGACGCCTTCGATTGTCCGGATCCGGCGGTCAAGACACCGCGCCGTGGAGTGACCACGACGCCGTTGCAGGCACTTTCGCTGATGAACGGTTCCTTCGTCCAACGACAGGCGAGCCATCTGGCAAGGCGTGCGTGGGATGAATCGCCCAAGGACGCGCGCGGTGCGATCCGGCACGCGTACCAGTGGGCGTTGGGTCGGCCTCCCACGCCGGCCGAGACCGAGCGGGCACTCGAAGCCGAGCGGGCTCGCGGGCTCGCGAGCGTTTGCTGGGCTCTCCTCAATTCCACCGAGTTTGTCTATGTCCAGTGACCCGCGCTTGTCCGCCTTCCGACTGCCGCGCGCCGCGGAAGGACCGCTCAACCGCCGGCATTTTCTTTGGAACACGGGCGGCGGACTGGGCGCCATCGCCCTGGCGTGGTTGTCGCAACGCGAGGCGCGGGCCGTGGAAAGCGCTGCCAGGTTTGCGCATTTCGCACCGCGCGCGCGCCGCGTGGTGCAGGTGTTCTGCTGCGGCGGGGTGAGTCATCTCGACACCTTCGATCACAAGCCCGAACTCGAGCGTCTCGAGGGCAAGACCCTCGAAGGCAAGGGCGAGAACCTCGGCTTCTTTGGCCAGCCCGGGCGCATCATGAAGAGCGTGTACCCCTTCCGGCAGCACGGCCGCAGCGGGGCGTGGGTGAGCGGGTTGCTGCCGCATCTCGCGGAATGCGTGGATGACCTCTGCTTCATCCACTCGATGTCGACCAAGACCAACAACCACACCCCGGCCACGTTCCAGATGAACAGCGGGTTCACGCTGAACGGGTTTCCCAGCATGGGCGCCTGGCTCAGCTACGGGCTCGGCACCGAGAACGAGAATCTCCCCGCTTTCGTGGTGCTGCCCGACCCCCGTGGCATGATCGCCGGAGGTTCGATCAACTGGACCGCCGGGTTTCTTCCCGCGAACCACCAGGGCGTTCCCTTCCGCACCCAATCCGCCGAGGCCATCCACGACTTGCGCACGCCCGCCGCGGTGTCCGCGGATGCCCGGCACGCGGACTTGGCGTTGCTGGAGTCGATGAACCGCGACCTGGTGGCGGCGCATCCCGATGAGGGCGCATTCGCCGCGCGCCTGCGTTCGTATGAACTGGCGGCGCGCATGCAGATGAGCATCCCGGAGGCGACCGGGATCGACGCTGAACCTGAACACGTGCGCGCGCTCTACGGGCTGGACGAGCCGTCGACCCGCGGATTCGGACGCAACTGTCTCATGGCCCGGCGACTGCTGGAGCGGGGCGTCCGGTTCGTGCAGATCTTCAACGGAGGGTCGTTTGGGAGTCCGCGCATCAACTGGGACGGACACGAGAATCTCAAGGAGAACCACGACAACCAGGCAGCCACCATGGACCGTCCTGTGGCCGGGCTGATTCGGGATCTCAAGCAGCGCGGGATGCTCGACGATACCCTCTTCGTTTGGGCCACGGAGTTCGGGCGCGGTCCGGCCACGCAGGGTATCGGATCC
>CAZYJB010000317.1:0-5629 GCA_964647675.1 uncultured Verrucomicrobiota bacterium
GGGCGGCCTCTTTCACGGCCAGCTGGGCCTGCTTCTTGGTGCCCACGAAGAGCACCTCGCCGCCGTTCCGCGCGGTCTCCGTCAGGTAGGCGCAGGCCGCCTCGAGCTGCGAGACCGTCTTGCTCAGATCGATGATGTGGATGCCGTTGCGCGCCTCGAAGATGAACGGCTTCATCTTCGGGTTCCAACGACGGGTCTGGTGTCCAAAATGAACACCCGCCTCTAACAATTCCTTGATGCCAATGCTCAGCACGGTTTTGTTCCTGGTTGCCAGCCGCCGTCCGGTGGTTTGTGGTCCGGACCGCGACCATCCCGCGGAACTCGGGATTTCGTTCGATGTGATTGTGGCCCCCCGGTTTCATCCGAACCCGGGCTTTTCAAGGCCGTTTCCCGCCGCCTCCGAGGTTTGGCCCCAGGGGTGAAAGGGACGGGGAGGCTACCAGCGCAAACCGTCACGGCAACAGGAATCTCCAGGGTACGCACCGGGTACCAGGCTCGCCTGGTGGGTCACGAGCTCTGTCTCGCGACTCGGCCTCCCCGTGGAGGCCGACCGCATCCAGATCCGATTCACCCTTCGTACCCTCTCCCTCCTATCCCGCCTTCGTCCGCTCCCGCACATGCCACAAACCCACGACCAATCCGCCCACGATGAGCGCGCTTCCCACCACATGCCCGGCATGCAAGCGGTCACCCGTGAAGCCCAGCGCCACCAGCGTCCCCACGATCGGCTGCAGGTAAATGGTCATCGAGGCCACGCTCACCGGCGCCTCGCGGATCACGATGAACCACGCGCTGTATCCGAAGGCGGTCAGCACCCAACCCAGCACCGCGAGGCTCGCCCAACCCTCCCAGGGCAGCGCGCGCAACGCGCGCTCGTGTGCCCCCCAATCCGGCACCAACAGCGCGCCGTTCACGATCGTCCCCGCCAGCAGCGCGAGCCCCGTCACCTTCGGGATCCCCCAGCGCACGATCAACGGCTTGCCCGTGACCGACCACGCCGCCTCGGTCACGAACGAGGCCACGACCATCAGGTTGGCCACCAGGCCGGGCAGCGGCAGGTCCCGGCCCCAGCAGGACATCCCCACCACCCCCGCGATGGCCAGAGCGAACCCGAGCCAACGCCGCATCGGGACGTGCTCGTGCAGAAACCACGCCGCCCCCAGGGTCGACACCAGCGGATCGAGCGCGAGCAGGATGGAGGCGTCACTGGCCTGGCTGCGCTGCATGCCGGCCACCTGCAGGTAATGCCCCGCGCAGAAGACCACGATCCCCAGCAGAACCGTGCGCCAGAAATCACGTCCGCGCGGCATCTCACCCGGCAGCCAGCGCCACAGCGCCAGCACGCCCAGCCCGGCAAAGGCGTAGCGCAGGAAAATGAACTCGAGCGGGTTGAGATGACCCTCCAACCGGGTCGCCAACGTGGGCAGGGTGGACCACCCGACGTTGAGCGCCAGCAGGAGGAGGAAGTGCGAGGTCTTCATCGCGGGACCACGGGGTCCGCGGGGTCCGCGGGATCGTGCCCACCCGCCGGGAATCTACTGGGTCTGGACCTTCCCGCGGGGGCATCGCAGAGGTCCGCGGCGGGCGCTCACCCAGGGATGCGACGCCCCCGGCTCAACGGCCGCAGCATTGCTTGAACTTCTTGCCGCTCCCGCAAGGGCACGGGTCGTTGCGCCCCACCTTGGGGCCGACGCGGGCCGGCTTGGTGCGCTCGGCTTCATCGGCCACCTCGTCGACCACCGCCGCGCCGCGTTCGCGGGCCTCCGCGCTGGGGGCGGCTTCCGGGGGCCGGGTGTCGAAGGCCTTCATTTCCGCGTGCAGGGTCTTCTGCGGCAGCTTGCGCAGGAAGCTTTGGAAGGCGGTGAGGCTCGAGGCGGAAAGGAAGATGTTCCGGCAGATCTCGCTCTTGAGGTTGACCATCAGCTCCTCGAAGAGCTTGAAGGCCTCGGCCTTGTACTCGATGAGGGGGTCCTTCTGGCCGTAAGCGCGCAGGGAGATCGAGACGCGCAGGCTGTCCATGTTGTACAGGTGCTCCTGCCACTGGCGGTCGATGGCGTTGAGCATCGTGTAGCGCTCGACCGCCTTGAGCGCGGTCGGGTTCTCGACGCTGACCTTAAGATCGTAGGCGCGGCGCACGGCGTCGCAGATGAACCCGGCCAGGGCGAACTGCTGCGGCGACAGACCGTCGAAAAGCGACTGCGCCTGGGGCGGCTCCTGGCCCGATCGCGCAGCCTTGAGAATCTCCTCCTCGGGCAGGCCGAGCGGGAAGGTGAGGTTCGCCCAGTCGGCGAGGCCGCGCACATTCCACGAGTCGAGGTCGGTGCCGTTGTCGGTGAACTGGCGCACCTTCTCGACCACGACCTCCTCCATGATGTCCATGAGGCGGTCGCGCACGTCGTCGGCGCGGATGATGTCGTTGCGGAAGCCATAGATGACCTCGCGATGACGGTTCATCACGTCGTCGAACTCGAGGGTCCGCTTGCGAATCTGGAAGTGCTGCTGCTCGACGCGCTTCTGGGCCTGCTCGATCGAGCGGTTCAGCAGCGGGTGCTCCAACTCCTGGCCCTCCTCGAGGCCCATCTTCTCCATGTACCGGATGATACGGTCGGAGCCGAACAGGCGCATGAGATCGTCCTCGAGCCCGAGGAAGAAGTGCGACCGGCCGGTATCGCCCTGCCGCGCGAATCGCCCGCGCAACTGGGGGTCGTTGCGCCGCGACTCATGGCGCTCGGTGCCGATGACGTGGAGCCCCCCGATCTCGGCGACTCCCGCGCCCAGTTTGATGTCGGTGCCGCGTCCCGCCATGTTGGTGGCGATGGTGACCGCGCCGCGCTGTCCGGCGCGCGCGACGATCTCGGCCTCCTGCTCGTGGAACTTGGCGTTGAGCACCGAGTGCACGACGCCCGCCTTTTTGAGCAGCCGCGAGAGGTGCTCGCTGGCCTCGACCGAGATGGTGCCGACGAGGATCGGACGGCCCTGGTTGTGCACCTCGCTGATCTCGCGCACCACGGCGTCCCACTTCTCGCGTTTGGTCTTGTAGACCGTGTCGTGGGCGTCCTTGCGCAGGCAGACCTTGTTGGTGGGGATGATCAGGACGCCGAGGTGATAAATGTCGTGCAGCTCCTGGGCCTCGGTCTCGGCGGTGCCGGTCATGCCCGCCAGCTTGGTGTAGAGGCGGAAATAGTTCTGGATGGTGATGGTGGCGTAGGTCTGCGTCTCACGCTCGATCTCCACCCCCTCCTTGGCCTCGACCGCCTGGTGGAGTCCGTCGCTCCAGCGGCGCCCGGGCAGCGCGCGGCCGGTATGCTCGTCGACGATGATCACCTTGTTCTCGTGCACCACGTAGTGCACGTCCCGCTCGAACAGGCAGAACGCCTTCAACAACTGCGAGATGACGTGGATCTTCTGCGCGCGCGACTCGAAGTCCTGCTGCGCCTTCTGCTTCGCTTCGAGACGCTGGCGCGCGTCGAGATCGGCGCGCAGGTCGATCTCATGAAACTGCGTGCCGATGTCCGGCAGCATGAAGGCATCCGGATCGTCCGGGCGCAGCAATTGCCGGCCCTTCTCCGTCAGATCCGCGTCGTGACCCTTTTCGTCGATGGCGAAGAACAGTTCCTCCTTCTCCGCGTAGAGCTGGCGCTTGGACTGGTCGGCATGCAACGACAGCTCCGCGCGGTTCATGAGGCGGATGTTCTCCGCCGACTCGAGCTGGCGCAGGAACTCGGGCATCCGCGGCTGGCCCTGCTTCGCGCGGAACAGGAGGAGGCCGATCTGGCGCTCCATCTCGTCCTTGTTCGGCGGGTTCGAACCGTCCTCGGGATGCAGCTTCTTCGAGAGCTCGGCAGCCTCGTTGACAAAGCGCAGGCAGAGGCGGCGCTGGTTCTCCACCAGGCGTTCGATCGCCGGCTTGAAATCGTCGTACACCTTGTTGTCGGTATGCACCACCGCCGGACCCGAGATGATGAGCGGCGTGCGCGCCTCGTCGATGAGGATGGAATCCGCCTCGTCGACCATGGCGAAGTAGTGCCCGCGCTGGACCTGTTCCGCAGCGGTGACCGCCATGCCGTTGTCGCGCAGGTAGTCGAATCCGAACTCCGAGTTCGTACCGTAGGTGATGTCGCAGGCGTACTGGGCGCGCCGCACCTCGGGCGGCAGGTCGTGCTGGATGCAGCCCACCGTCAGGCCGAGAAAGGTGTAGATGGCACCCATCCACTCGCTGTCGCGCTTGGCGAGGTAGTCGTTGACCGTGACGATGTGCACGCCGCGCCCGGTCAGCGCGTTCAGGTACGCGGGCAGCGTCGCGACCAAGGTCTTGCCCTCGCCGGTCGCCATCTCCGCGATCCGGCCGCTGTGCAGCGCGTAGCCACCGATGAGCTGCACATCGAAGGGAATCATCTCCCAGCGCAGCGTGTGCCCGCGCACCTGCACCTCGGTCTTGCGCTCGGTCAGGCGCCGGCAGGCATTCTTCACCGCCGCGAAGGCCTCGGGCAGCAACTCGCTCAGGCGCTGCGCCAGGACCGCATTGTCCTCGATCGCGCCCAGCTCCGCCTTCCACGCGGCCGTCTTCCCGCGCAGCTCTTCGTCGGACAGGGACTGAAAGCCCTGTTCCACCTCGTTGACGCGCGCCACCAACGGCCGGAGCTTCTTCACTTCCCGGTCGTTTTTGGTGCCGATGATCTTCCGAACGAAGTAACCGAGCATGGTTGTGGGCCCTTGGGAAAGGGTCGGGCAAACTAAGCGGTGCCCCCCCGACCGTCAAAATCTTTCCCGGACGCCACGTCCACGGTCCGCCCCATTCCCGCGTCACCGCGCGCGACACAGGGGGCGAGACAAGCCACCCCGGACCCTGCTAGCGTCCCCGCTGGAACGAGCTGTGAGACACCACCCTGCCTCCGCATGAGCCACCAATCCCCCGAGGAATTCCGGGAGGCGGTCCAGCGCGTCGAGACGCTGTACTCGATCAGCCAGGTCCTGGCCCGGATCCTTAAGCTGGTGCGCAAACCCGACGCGAGCATGGCGCAGATCGCCGAGGTCGTCGCGCACGACCAGGCTCTCGCCGCCGATGTCCTCCACCTCTCCAACTGCGCGCTGTTCCGGCGCGGCGCCCCCTGCACGCGCTTGGCCGACGCCCTCCAGCGTCTGGGCGTGAACGAACTGATGCGCCTCATCGGCATCAGTCTCAGCAAGAATCTGTTCGGCAAGGACCTCGCGTGCTACGGCATCTCCGCCGGCCAGTACTGGACCGAAGCCCTGTGGTGCGCCCTGTTCAACGAGTCCTCCGCCCAACGCCAGGGTCTCGATGCCTCCGAAGCCTACGTGGTCGGACTCCTCTCCCCCATCGGCAAGGTCCTGATCAATGAGGTGGTCACCGGCCAGGGTTGGAACGTTCTCTGGGACGGCATCCAGCCGCTCGCCGAGTGGGAGCGCTCCCTCGTCGGCTTCACCCACGCCGAGTCGGGAGGAATGCTGATGCGCCGCTGGGAGTTCCCCGACTCCATCGTCCAACCCATCCTCGGCCAGCTCGAGCCGCCGGACAAATCGCAGGTCCGCGATCCCATCGGCCTCCTCCGCGTCACCCGCCTGGCACTCGCGGTCGCCGATCCCGCCCGTCTGCAGGCCCGATCGCACC
>CAZYJB010000318.1:0-302 GCA_964647675.1 uncultured Verrucomicrobiota bacterium
GAACGGTAACACGGTGGTCTTCGGCAGTGACACGTACGTCTGGCAGGATGCCAAGCGCCAGCGATCTTTCCGTGATGGCAAGGAGTCCAACGTGGACACCTATTGGAATGCGACCGGATCGATCCGTCGAAATGGCCAGCCCTACGGGGTCTACCGTAAGACGCTGACCCCGGTGGGCGGGGTGGTGATCGACCTGCGATTCCAAGTCGTGCTCCCGGACCGCGTGGTGGATGTCGAGCAATGGACGATTCAGGCGGGGAGCCGCTCGTAGCCGCGGGCGTGTAGCCCGCGCGCGAATGGCT
>CAZYJB010000318.1:402-5598 GCA_964647675.1 uncultured Verrucomicrobiota bacterium
TGGGCAAATAGAGTCGCTGGAGCGGTCGAGCGCCGCCTGCACGGCGGCGGCTACGACGAGGAGGTAGCCGCGGGCGTACAGCCCGCGCGCGGATGGCTTGGGCAAATAGAGTCGCTGGAGCGGTCGAGCGCCGCCTGCACGGCGGCGGCTACGTGCCGCAGAAGGTGCGGTAGCGTCCGCACCCGGCCGGCGCCGCTTGCTGATACTCCGGACGCTCGTGCGTGTAGTCGAACGGGCGGGCCAGCACCTCGAGCAGGTGCCGGGTCGGCCCCAGGTCGCCGTCGCGGGCGGCGGCGTCCAGCGCTTCCTCCACCCGATGATTGCGCGGGATGAAGGCGGGGTTGTGACGCTGCCGCAACGCGAGCGATTCCTCCCGCGACTGCGATTGGCGCCCCAATCGTTCCTCCCAGCGTCGATGCCAGACCGCAAAATCACCGTCCGCCAGCCGTTCAGGGGCCGGCGGCCGACCGGTCGAAAGTTCGCGGAACGTGTTGGTGAAGTCCGCCGACGCGCGGCGCATCCAGAGAAAGAGATCCTCGATGAGCGCGCGGTCCCCCTCCCGTTCGTCGAACCATCCGAGCTTGGCGCGGAGGCCATGGAGCCAGTGCCGTTCGAACAGGGGATCGAAGCGCTCGATCGCGGCCTGTGCGAGTTCGAGCGCCGGGTCTGGCTCGGCGTGCAGCAGTGGCAGCAGCGATTCAGCGAGACGCGCCAGGTTCCATTGCGCGATGCGCGGCTGGTTGCCGTACGCGTATCGACCGTGGCGATCGATCGAGCTGAACACGGTCGCCGGATCGTACGCCTCCATGAACGCGCACGGTCCGTAGTCGATGGTCTCGCCCGAGAGCGCCATGTTGTCGGTGTTCATCACGCCGTGAACAAACCCGACCAGTTGCCACCGCGCCACGAGCTGGGCCTGGCGTTCGACGATGGCGTCCAGCAGCGCGCGGTAGGGATGCGGTGTCGCGGCGAGCTCCGGGTCGTGACGTTGAATCGTGTAGTCGGCGAGCGCGCGCAGCAGGGGCGGTTCCTGGTGGGCGGCGGCCCATTCGAAGGTGCCCACGCGGAGGTGGCTGGCGGCGACGCGGGTGAGGACGGCTCCCTGGAGGACTTCCTCGCGGTAGACCGGTTCGCCGGTGGTGGCCACTGCGAGGCTGCGGGTCGTGGGGATGCCGAGCGCCTGCATCGCCTCACTGATGATGTATTCCCGCAGCATGGGACCCAGCGCGGCCCGGCCGTCGCCGCGACGTGAGTAGGGCGTCGGTCCCGGCCCCTTGAGCTGGATGTCGAAGCGGCATCCGGCGGGTGTGATCTGCTCTCCGAGGAGGATCGCGCGCCCGTCCCCCAGCGCGATGAAGTTGCCGTACTGATGTCCGGCGTAGGCTTGCGCCAGCGGTTGGGCCCCTTCGGGAAGCGCGTTGCCGGCGAAGATCGGGGCGGCTTCGGGACGATCGAGGACTTCCGCGTCTAGACCCAGTTCCCGTGCGAGAGCATGGTTGAACAGCACGAGCCTGGGCTGCGCAACCGGGGTGGGGAGGACCCTCGCGTGGAAGATGGAGGGCAACTGCGCGTAGGTGTGTTCGAGACGCCAGCCCGCGGCGGCGACCGGCGACACCGGGGCGACGGAAGTTTCAGTCATGATCGGGGCGGATTTCCAGATTGCGGGCGCGGGTTGCGCACCGGGTGCGGGTGCTGACGCCGCGCCACAGGTTGCGGGAGAATCCACGCGCGTCAACCGGCGGCCGTGGCCGGTGCTTTCTCGAGAAAGATGGGACGGCGAGCCAAGCGTTCCTGAAACGTACGACGCACGCTATCCATCAGAACCGCGGCGAAGATCACAGCGCTGGTGAGGAGCGGGTAGAGGTAGGGATCGGCCTGCACCAGGACGAGGCCGTTGAAGAGCGCCTTCATCAGGACAGCGCCCAGCACGGTTCCCGGGAGGACATTGCCGCGCCCGCCGAAGAGGCTCGTGCCACCGAGGACGGCGGCGGTGATGGCCTCGAACTCGTAGTGTTCGCCGAACTTGGGCGAAACCGCGCCGAGTTGCGATAGCGCGAGGATCCCGCCGAGACCTGCGGTCAGGCCGCAGAGGAGATACGCCGTCGCCACGAGGCGCGACGTGTTGAGCCCCGCCTTGCGTGCCGCTTCCGGGTTCTGACCCACCGCGTGGAGCTGCCGTCCGAAGGGCGTCTGCGACAGCGCGAGTTGCCCCAGGGCCAACACGATGCCTGCGATGACCAGGGGTGACGGAATACCGAGCCAGGTGGCGGATCCGACGGCCAGAAACGCGTCGGGGAGATTGATCGCGCGGGTCTCCGTGATCCACCGGCCGAGGCCGCGTCCGATATAAAGCATCGCCAGCGTCGCGATGAACGCCACCAGGCGACAGCGCGTCACGAGCAGCGCATTGATGAGGCCCCCGACCAAACCGACTCCGAGCATGGCGGCGAGGCAGAGGGCGAGGGGGTGGCCCGCGAGTGCGAGTTTCCCGGCGATGCCGGCACCGACGAACATCACGGCACCCACGGACAGGTCCACGCCGGCTGTGATGAGGACGAACGTCATGCCGGTCGCCACCACGGTGAGGGCCGAGGCTTGAACGAGGATCTGCGTCAGGTTGCTGCGCGCGAGGAAGCGGTCGCTCACCGAGCCGAACACCAGCAGCACGGCGGCGAACAACAGCACCGGCGTGAAATCGAGCAGGCGCAGGAGGATTCGGTCGCGTGAGGGATACATCGCAGCGGACGAGCAGCTGGGTTCAGGCAGTCACAGGCGGCAGGGCGGCGGCGAGAAGTTCCTCGCGATGGAAGCGCGCACGCGCCAGGTCGGCGGTGATCTCGCCCTTACGGAGCACCAGGATCCGGTCGCAGAGGCCGGTGAGTTCCTCCAGTTCGGATGAGATGACGAGGACGCCGGCGCCATCGTCCGCCAGCTGCTGGATCAGTTGGTAGATTTCGAATTTCGCACCGACATCGATGCCGCGCGTCGGCTCGTCCAGAATCAGAACGCGGGGCTTGGCGAGCAGCCATTTTCCGAGCACGACCTTCTGTTGATTGCCTCCGCTCAAGGTACGCACGGGCTGCGAGTCCCGCGCGGTCGGGGTCAGCCGGACCGCCTCGCGCATGCGGCGTACGGCCTGGCGGATCGATTCGGTGTGGACCCATCCAAACGGCCTGCGTCGATGCTGGTCCAGCGTGACGAGCGCGAGGTTGTCGGCGAGCGAAGCATCCAGGCAGAGCCCCTCGGCCCGGCGATCCTCGGTCAGGAACGCGAGTCCGCGACGTATGCGTTCCCGCGGCGAACCCGTGAGGGGCTGTCCGTCGAGCCGGATCTCGCCCGTGCGATGGGGATCGAGTCCAAAAAGAATGCGCGCCAGCTCGGAACGTCCGGCACCGAGAAGTCCTGCCAGGCCCAGGATTTCACCGGGCGCGATCTGGAAGGAAACGTTCCGCGTGACGCCGGGCTGGGAGACGGCGCACACCTCCAGTCGCGGGGGCGGGCCGGACGCTCCGTCTGCTGCGCCGGGCACCGGCGCCAGAGTTGCCGGATCCGCGGTTGCCCAGCGAGCCCGGCTGGGGAAGACCTGATTCTGCTCGCGGCCGACCATGAGATGAATGAGTCGCGCCGGGGTGAAGGAGGCGACGGGTCCCTGGCCCACCACCGCGCCATCCCGCAGCACCACGAGTTCGTCGACCAATCGCCTCACGTCGTCGAGCGCGTGAGAGATGTAGATCACCGCCAGCCCGCGATCGCGCAGGCGACCCAAGAGCGCGAAGAGGCGGTCGCATTCGGGGAGGGAAAGAGACGTCGTCGGCTCGTCGAGCATGAGGATGCGAGCAGACGTCCCGAGCGCCTTGGCGATCTCCACGAGTTGACGTTCCCCGGCGGAGAGTTGTTCGACGCGGGTCTCCGGATCCTGGTGGAGCCCGACCTGGCGCAGGAGTTCAACGGCGCGCTGCTCGAGCACCCGTCGCCGAATCCAGAACCGGCTGCATCGATTCCCCGTGGCCTCGGCAGGGAAGGCATCGAGGAAGAGGTTCTCGGCAATGCTCAGGTTGCCGAAGAGGTTGAGTTCCTGATGGACGAAGGCGATGCCGGCGGCCCGCGCGTCGGCGGGTGACCGCGGAGAGTACAGCCTGCCTTCGACCTCGAGCGCGCCGGAGTCCAAGGCGAGGTGCCCGCCGAGGAGGTTCATCAGGGTCGACTTGCCGGCGCCGTTTTCGCCGACCAGTCCGAGGATGCGCCGCGCGTGCACGTCGAAGCTGACACCCTTGAGCACGTGCACGCCGTGGAATCCCTTGGCGACGTTCGAGAAGCGAACGGCGGGCGGGCCGGTGGGCGACGCGTGGGGCGAGGCAGGGAAGCTCATGGCCGGGGCGTCAGGAGGATTCTCCACGGAGGTTGCGGCGCCACACATCGAGCAGCGCGGCGGCGAGGATGACCGAGCCTTTGACGACGATGATGAGGAAGTCGGCGAGGTTGATGAGATTGAGCGCGTTGCCGAGCAGTCCGAGGAACAGAACCCCGTAGACGGCGCCGAGCACCTTGCCTTGGCCCCCGAAGAGGCTCGTGCCGCCGATGACCGCCGCGCCGATGACATCGAGCAGGAGTTGCTTTCCGTGATTGGGCGAGCCGGTCTCGAGGCGGGCGGTCAGGAGGATCGAAGTCCCCGCCGCGAACAGGCCCGACAAGACGTAGGCCCCGATGATCGTGCCGTTGACCGGAATGCCCGACACGCGGGCGGCGCGGGGGTTGTGTCCCACCGCGTAGAGGCGTCGACCGAACACCGTGTGCGCGAGGGTGAGATGGCCCAGCACGGCGGCGGCGGCGGACAGCGACAGCGCCCATCCCGCGTGCTGTCCGAGGGCGAGGAAGGGCGGGGGGAGTTGGTAGAAGCTCTCGGTGCGCGCGATCCGCTGGGCCAGCCACACGGAGAATCCGCCGACGAACATCAGGGTGGTGAGCGTCACCATGAAGGCGGGCATGCGCAGGACGGCGACACAGACGCCATTGAACGCGCCGATCGTGGCGCCGGTTGCGAGCATCGCCGCCAGGGCAGCCGGCACCGCGGCTGGATGGTCGTGGAGCCAGCCGATGTCGCCGGCCATCACCAGCGATCCCACCACACTGACCAGTCCCACGGTGGCCGCCGCGGAGAGGTCGATCCCGCCGGAGATGAGCACCGGCGTTTGTCCG
>CAZYJB010000319.1:0-5586 GCA_964647675.1 uncultured Verrucomicrobiota bacterium
ACGGACACCGTGAGACCGCGGGTGGTGCTGGCGTCCAGCTCGAAGTCAGTCTCCACGAAGTCCCACCGACGTCAATGTCAGCGTGCGCCCGCGCGGCAGCACCACCCTGGGTGCCAAGATCGAGATCAAGAACATGAACACCTTCTCCGGCGTGCGCCGCGCGCTGGAGTACGAGATCCCGCGCCAGATCGAGGCGGTGATGCGTGGCGGGAGCCTGCGCCAGGAGACGCGGCGCTGGGACGACGACGCGGGCATCACGGAGCCGATGCGCAGCAAGGAGCACGCGCACGACTACCGCTACCTCCCCGACCCCGACCTGCTGCCGTTCGAGCCGTCCGAATCCTGGATGCTCGACGTGCGGAAGCGCGTCGTTGAACGGCCGCTCGCGCGCAAGCAGAGGTTGATGCGGGACTTCAGCGTTCCTGCCGGGGACGCCGAGGTCTTCAAGAGCAATGTCCCGCTCGGCGCGTTCTTCGAACAAGCCGCGCTGGGGCAGGCCAACCCAAAGGCGGTTGCCAACTGGATCATCAACAACCTCGCCGCCAAGCTGAAGGAAAGCGGCTCGCGCCTCGACGACGTGCGATTTCCCCCCGAGGCCATCGGCGAACTCGTGCACTTGGTCGATTCGGGGAAGATCAGCAGCCGGATCGCGCAGGACGTCTTCGCGGACATGTTTGCCACGGGCAAGCGTCCCGCCGCCATCGTGGAGGAGAAGGGCCTGCTCCAGGTCAGCGACACCGGCGCGCTGGACGCGTTCTGCGATCAGGCCATCGCGGCCCATCCCGGTCCGGCCGCGGATTTTCGGAACGGCAAGGAGGCCGCGCTCAATTTCCTCAAGGGCCAGGTGATGAAGTTGAGCAAGGGCAAGGCCAACCCCGCGCTGGTGGGGGAGATGCTGGTCAAGCGGCTGAAGGCGTAACCGCTCGCGACCCGTCACGCCTCACTCGCCCCTTCCCCCCGGTGGGTCGTGCGTGAGCTCTGTCTCACGACTCGGCGTCCCTTCAGGACGCCGACCGCTTTGGCGTTCCTACCACCCAAGGCGGCGCCTTGGGCTGTCTCCTTTCGGGCTTTCAGCCCGACTCGCCGGTCGGAGCCGGCGAGCCACCAGGCCTTGCTTCGCGACTGGGACTCCCCTTCCTGCTGCTACTTTCCCCGCTCGTCACTCGTCACTTGCCACTCGCCCTTCGGACTACGGCAGGCGTTGCACGCGGTAGATCCGGAAGCCCGGACTTCCTCCAGTGGCCGATCCGTCATCGGTGAACATGAACTCCCCGGTCACCGAGGTCACCGGTCCGCCCACGGGCACCCAGACCGCCGGGATGACGTCCGAATAGAACACCTGGTACCGCGCGGTCGCCGGCCCGGTCCATCGGACCACCGGGCCCGACGCCGACCATTCGATCGATTCGATCACGGGACTCGGATCGGCGGCACTGTTGACCCGTCGCACCTGGAGATATCGCCAGTTGGTGTCCAGCTCCTGGCAGTAACTCGCCTGGAGTCCCACAGCTTCGATGATGGGGCTGATGATGGTCCAGGTCGGGTCAGCGAGACGTTCCTTGCCCTCGACGAAGTACTCCGCTCCGAGGAGCGCATCCCACGTGAGGCAGAGGTTGAAGGCCGCGTCGAGCGAGAGGCGCACATTGTTCACCGGCACGCTCGGCGGCGCCGAGGGCGGCAGCGAAACCCCCTGGATCACGCGGAAGTAGCGGAACTCTGTGGCCCCGTTCAGACAGAGCGACATGTCGCTGCCATCGCCGGTCCGGGGTTCGGACACCACGGTCCAGGCGACCTCCGCCAGGGTGCGGCGGCCTTCGACGAGGTAATCGAGTCCGGGAAGGGTGGGCCAGGTCAGGCAGATGCTTTCCACCGCCACATCGATGCGCACCACCTCGCCGGGCAACGCCTCGGGTTCGGGCGGCAGGATGATCCCCACGCCGACGCGGAAGAAGCGGTAGCCCCAGGAGATCGGGTAGCACACGGTCGTGCTCGGATCACCGCCCGGCACGTTCGGCGACAGCGTGGTCCACACCGTGTCAGAGAAGAGCCGCTTGCCTTGCACGTGGTAGTTCGTGGTCGCGACCGACGCGAACGTCACGCAGATGTTCGTGTCGACCAGCGAGAGCACCGGCACCGGATCCGGAATCGGGAGCACAGGCGAGTCGCCCTCGCGCACTTCGAAGAAGCGCCACGGCGTCGGCGCTGGCAGGCAGTAGGTCGTGCTCGGTCCGCTGGCCGTGATCGTCGGCGAAACTGGAGTCCAGGTCGCCGCGAGGGCGTTGGTCTTGCCGTACACCGTGTAGTTGGTGCCGGCGACCGACACCCAGGTGATGCAGACGTTCGTATCCGTGATGGCAATGTTCGTGATCAGACCGGACACCGGCGGCGGTTCGACGCCGAACTCGGTGGCGGTGATCTCATAACTCACCGGTGTCGCTCCGGCGTTGGTGACGGTCAGGTACCAGAGGCCCGGGCTCAGCGGAATGGGCACGGCGTTGGTCTGGATGCGGATCACCTCGTCGACCGTCCCGGGCGTTGCGGAGGTGAAATGTGCGTTGCCCGCGTCCGGCAGCGGCGGCCCCTTCCGCACGAACAGATCCACGTCGCCGGCGCCGGCGGTGGTCACCTTGAACTCAGCCGCCGTGGCATTGGTGTGAACCTCGAATTGATAGTAATCGACGTCCGGCCCCACCAGCAGGCTTCCGTTGTACGGGATGCCATTGGTCAGAGGGATGACTGTGGCGGTCACCTGCGTCGCCTTGACCGTATAGGTTGCGGGCGTGTTCGCCGGGTTCACCACCGTGAGGTACCAATCTCCCGGAGTGAGCGACGTCGGGAATGAGAAGGGCGTCAACTCGATGAACTCGGGCTCCAGCGCGACGTTGGTGCTGGCGTAGGCGAAGTCGTTGAAGGTCGGCACAGGCAGCGCCGGCTTCAGCAACATCTGGACATCGGACGACATGTCGTACACCTCGAACGTCGCCGAGAGCGCCGCGGGACTGACCGTGAACTGGTAGTAGTCCAGCCCAGGGCCCGCGGGCACGGAATTCGTGACCGCGATGCCGCTGAACAGGGTGGTGATCGAGGCCGGATATTCGGTGACGCGGATCGTGTAGGTGACATCCGCGATATCGGCATTCTCGACGGCGAGGAACCACCAGCCGGGCGTGAGCCAGATGGGCGTGTTGGTGTTCGCCACCTGGATGAACTCGGGCGCCGCCCCGAGTTGGGTGCCCGCGAAATGGAAATCGAACGGCGTCGGAATGGGCAGGCCCTGACGCACGTAGAGGTTCACGTCGCCGGTCGCGTCGTAGGTCTCGAATTCGGCGAGGACCGAGTTCGACGACACGTTGAAGGCATAATACTGCAGGTTTGTGCCCACCAAGCCGATCAGCGGGTCCACCGGTTTGATGGTCGAAACGTAGGGCACCGCGTTGGTGAGGTTCACGATGCCGACGCCGAACTCGGTCGCCAGGATCGAGTACTGGACCGGGAAGGACTCGGTGTTGCGGATCGCGACATACCAGATGCCCGGCGTGAGAGGGAGCGGCGGGGACGTCCGGTCGATGCTGACGAAGTCGATCGCCGCCGGATCAGGGTTGTCGCTCTTGTAGTCGAACAGGCTGGGGCCCGGCAGCGGGTAGTCGTCCACCCGTCCGTACCGCACATACATGTCCACGTTGCCCGTGATGGGAGTGAGTTCGAAATCCGCGCGGACGGAGTTTGAACTCACCTGGAACTGATAGAAATGCAGGCCGGGTCCCGGATCGATGTTGGCGAAGGTGGGCACGCCGTTGGTCAGGGAAGCCACGGTCGGCAGCGGCGGATCGTCGCAGTCGAAGGCAACGCGGATGCCGAAGGCGTTGTTGGTGAGATCGGCGGGATAGTTACGCACCGCGAGATAGAGCCGCTGACCCGGGCGCAGTGGCGCGGGCGCGGGGAAGTTGGTGCTGAGGTTGAACCCGGCGATACCACCCGCCTCGACGTTCAGATAGGGACCGTAGTCGTCGACGAACGGATCGAGGATGGCGAACGGCAAGCCGTCGTGATCCCCGAAGACCAGGAGCGTGGCAAACTCGCCCGCGATCACCGTGGTGGCCCGCGTGGCGCACCTGGGAACGTCGATGTAGAAGTAGGCGGGATCGACTCCGGAGACGGCGCCGAAATACGGGACCCTATTGGTCAACTGGATCGCGTCGAAGGCGGGGGGCGCATAGAGGAGTTCCAAACGCCAGTTCACTTCACCGGCGTTCAACGAATCCGGCGGCCCGGCGCGCGTATCCTCCACCTCCAGCGTCCAGTCGCCGAGCACGTCTTCGCCGAGCAGCGGCTTCAACGGTTCCTCGGGCTGGTAGTACGCGTTGTAAGGGAGGTCCTCCTCCTCCAGCAACACGTCGTCCACCGCGAGAGGAACGCGTCCACTCGAAGACGGTGGCGAACGGAATTCGATGCGAACCAGGTCCGCGCTGGCGCGGAACAGATACGAATCGCGGTACCAGCCGGGTCCAAGGGTGTCCCCGCGCAGCTCCTTTCCAAGGATTCCGTTCACGTACACATAGATGCCCTGCTGGGCCGACCCGAGCGTGCGCCCGACCTGGAATCGCAGGCGGTAGTACTGACCGCGCGAGAGGAGTGCGTTGGTGGCGAAGCCCGAGGCCGACATGGAACTGAGCAACGCGTATTGGAGGCCCTCAGCGGTGTTGGTGCTGCCCACCCCGGCCCGGATGATCGACACGCCGCCCTGGGTCACGAACCACCCGGGCAGGAACTGTTGTCCCACGAGATAGGGCCCCGGCGCCGCCACCTCGAAGCCATCCGCGAACACGATGCGATTGGAGGCCGAGGAAACCACGGCGCTGTTGGTGAACGGCGGGATGCCGAACTTGATCGGTGTCGTGGTCAGGTTGGTGTCATCCGTGAAGGTAGTATAAATCTTGCGATCACTCAGCGTGGCGCCGTAGGCCGTCCCGCTTGGGCCACCCCGGTTCTCCGCCACCAGAAGACGCGTGCCCTGCGGGCTCCTCACGTGGAACCGGAGATCCGACACGCGCGGATGGTCCACGCGCAGTCCCAGGCGCACGTCGAGCAGCTCGGATGAGTCGGGGACCCGGATCAGCGACTTGCGCATCGCGTCATCCACCACGCCGAGCGGTAGCGTCGAGGAGAAGGAGCGGTCGAAGGTCGCGACAAAATCACCTTCCAGAAAGTGCCGGAACGACAGAGTGATGGGGCGGTCCGAGTTGTTGAAGAACTTGTACAGATACCGGCCCGCGCGCAGCGGAATGATGTCCCGGCTGCCCAAGGTCAGCGTGCCACCCGGCTCCATGATCCACGCCGCCTTCTGGTAGGAGACGAAGGTCGGGGTCTGCCGATAGTCGATGGCCGCCAGAACTTCCGAATCCGGCGTCATGTTGGTGACCACGATGGTCAGATTGGTGGCACCGGACGGCACCTGGACCGGGATCGGCCCCCACGATCCACCTGCCGGAATCGTCACCGTCGTGAACGAGTCGTCCTCGGGCGCGGGCGTGATCAGCAGCGAGAAAAGCCGGTTGGTCGCGGTCTGGGTGAAGGCGTTGTCGGTGA
>CAZYJB010000320.1:0-803 GCA_964647675.1 uncultured Verrucomicrobiota bacterium
CCTCTCCTACGTGAACCTCGGCGGCGCCTATCCGGGCTTTGTGCGCGGACAGGATTTCACGACGGACGATGTCAACCTCCGCGTGACGTGGCGTCCGGTCGACAAGCTCTCCCTCGTCAGCCGCTACGACTTCCAGCTCAACACCATCGAACTTGCCGGGGACGACCTTGGCCGCCAGGAGAGCGGCGAGAATACCGCGCACATCTTCAGCGAAACGGTCACCTGGACGCCCTGGAGCCGGTTTTACGTCCAGCCCGGTGTCACCTATGTGATCGACCGCACCCGCTCCGGCGCCACGTCCGCGGTCACCTCGCCCGGGTCGCCGGTGGAAGAGTCCCACAACGACTATTACCATGTCACCTGCATTGCAGGACTGGTGGTCGACGATCGCACCGACCTTCAGGCGACTTACACTTACTATAAGGCCGCCAATGACTCGGATGTGTCCCTATTCACTCAACCTTACGGCGCAGATGCCGAGGAACACGGTATCGTCGCGAGCCTGGTGCGGCGGATCAGCCCCCGGCTGAGGGTCACGCTGAAGTACGGGTTCTTCACGGGTGGCAGCGACTTGTACGGAGGTCACAACGATTACGACGCTCATCTCCTCTACACCTCCGCCCAGTATCTGTTCTGAAATCAGCGCCGCGACACCCAACCCGAATTCAGCCCGCCCTTTCCACGTCCAATCCCTGATCGAGCGCCAACGTACCTTTCCCTATGAAAACGACCCTGATCCTCGCCCTCGCCGCCGCCACCTCGCTGACCGCACTGCCGACCTTCGCGGCCGACGCGGCGGCCAC
>CAZYJB010000320.1:813-5579 GCA_964647675.1 uncultured Verrucomicrobiota bacterium
TGTCATGCCAAGGATGGCTCAGGCAAGACCACCATGGGCCGCAGGGTCGGGGCCAAGGATTACACCGACGCCAAGGTCATCGCCGAGATCAAGGACGACCATGCGATCAAGCAGATCAAGGAAGGCATGAAGGACAAGGCAGGGAAGGAGCTCATGAAGCCGTTCGCGGACAAACTCTCTGACGACGAGATCAAGGCCCTGCTCGAGTACATGAAAGCGTTCGCCAAGAAGTGACGTGCGCCTCGAAGGACGGGGGTCCCCGGGCGGGCCCCCGATCCAATCGCCACCGGAAGCCCCGGTTCACGCGGAGCTCATGAGTCCGCGGACCTGCCGGGCGCCCCGCCCGGACCAGGGACCGCACCCGCGGTGGCCGAACGCCGATCGACCCCCAACGCCTCCATGACCCACTCCTTCCGCCAGAAATCCCGGCTCTTCCAAAACTGGCTCAGCGCGGCCGGCGCGATCCTTGCAACCGCGGCCTTTTTCGCGTTCCTGCTGCTCTTCGCCACCGACATCCTCGCGCGCCAGAGCAATCCGTACGTGGGCATCCTGGCCTACCTGGTCGCGCCCGCCTTTTTCTTCGTCGGATCGGGAATGTTCTTCGCCGGCTTCCGCATTCACAGCCGGCACGTCGCGCGTTCGGGCAACGCCGCGCATCCGCTGATCATCGATCTCTCCCGTCCGCGCGACCGGCGCGTGCTGCAGTTCTTCGTCTGTGGCGCGGTTGCCTTCCTGCTCGTCACCGCCATCGGCGTCACGCAGACCTACCATTACACGGAGTCGACGCACTTCTGCGGCGAGACCTGCCACGAACCGATGCATCCCGAGTTCACCACCTACAAGATCTCGCCCCACGCCCGCGTCGGCTGTGTCGACTGCCATGTCGGCGCCGGTGCCGAGTACTACGTGAAGGCGAAGGTCAACGGCGTTCACCAACTGCTCGCCACCGCGCTCGACAATTACCAGCGCCCGATCCCGACGCCGGTGAAGAATCTGCGCCCGGCGCAGGACACCTGTGAGCAGTGCCATTGGCCGTCCAAGCTCTCCGGGAACCTGGATCGCACCTACCATCACTTCCTGTCCGACGAGGCCAACACGCCCTTCTCCGTGCGCCTCCTGCTCAACGTGGGCGCCTCGGATATCCACAACACGATGGCCAATGGAATCCACTGGCACATCAACCTCACCAACTCGGTTGAGTACTTCTCGCCCGACCCGCAGCGCCAAACCATCCCCTGGGTGCGCGTGCGCCACGCCGACGGCACGACCACGGTCTACCGCGCGCCCGATTTCAAGGAGGAGCCCGACCCCGCGCAAATCCGGCGCATGGACTGCCTCGACTGCCACAACCGCCCCGCCCACCGGTACCGCACGCCGAACGACTCCGTGGACCTCGCCCTGCACGCCGGCTCGATCGACCGGTCCCTGCCCTGGGTCCGGTCCAACGTCGTCGCGCTGCTCGTCGCCAAGTACGACACCGAAGCCGAAGCTCTCCAGAAGATCAGTGGCCAGTTGCGCGGCCTCTACCAGGACCACCCGACCGTCGAGAATCTCGTGGCCACGTCGCAACAGATCTACCGCGAGAGCTTCTTCCCGGAGATGAAGGCCGACTGGCGCGCCTACCCGGACAACAAGGGGCACAAGGAATGGCCTGGCTGCTTCCGCTGCCACGACGGGCTGCACAAGACGACCGACGGCCGGCGATCGATCGGCGGCAGCGAATGCCATTCGTGCCATCTCATCCTGGCCCAGGGCGGCACGCCCGACGAACTCAAGAAGCTCAACGCCGACGGGCATACCTTCTTCCACATCGACGCCGAGTACACCGACCTCTCCTGTCACTCCTGTCACACCGGCGCCTTCATCCGCGAGTAGGGATCCTGTCGCGCGTCACTCGGACCGGAACCGGAAGCGCTCCTCGAAGGCGTTGATGTCGTCCTTGTGTCCGACGACGAAGAGCAGGTCTCCCGGCATGAGGGTCTCCTTTGGTGCCGGCAGGAACTCGTCAGCCTCGGCCTTGCCGGGCTTCCGGCGCACCACGAGCACCGGCGTCACGCGATGATCCTCCTCCAGGCGCAACTCACCCATCGCGCGGTCGGACAGGCGGTTGCTCATGCGGATGCTGGCCAATTGGTATTCGCCGTGGAACGGCAGACGCTGCTCCTCTGTGTTGGCGTGCAACTCCTCCGCCAACCTGTTCGCCGCCTCGCGATCCGGCGCGATGACGCGATCCGCCCCCAGCCGGCGCAGGATTTCGCCGTGCTTCTCCGAGGTGGCTCGCGCGATGACCTGCGTGACACCCATCTCCTTGAGCGTGATCGTGGAGAGCACGCTGGCCTGCATGTTGTCACCGATCGCCACGACCACCGGGTCGTCCGATTTGACGCCCACCGCCCTGAGATCCCCGGCGTCGTCCGCATCCAGCAGCGCCGAGCGGAATCCCTGCTCCGAAAGGTCCTGGACCAACCGCGCGTCGTTGTCGCAGAGCACCACCTCGCAGCCGAGCTCGAGCAGGCGGATCGCCAACTGGGTCCCAAACCGGCCGGCGCCTAGGATGAAGTATCGTCGTGCCATGAGTTGAAAAGGTTCCCTTCGCGCCACCTCAGCCCACCGTGATGTCCTCGCGTGGATAGAGGACGCGCGACGCCTGCGCCGGGCGCATCAGATGGATGGACAGACAGAGCGGCCCCAACCGGCCAACGAACATGAGCAGGATGATGACCGCCTTGCCCGCCGGCGTCAGCAGGGGCGTCACGCCGGTGCTGAGACCCACGGTGCAGAACGCGGAGACCGCCTCGAACATGAGCGCCATCCACTGATGCTCGACTCCCGCCGAGCGTTGATCCAGTTCGACGTTCAACAGCGCGCCCACCGCCAGCACGAGCACAAAGGCGCTGAGGAGTGTCACCATGACTGCATTGTTGGCGGCCTCCGGCGGAATCGAGCGCCCGCCGAGCGTCAGGTCGGACCGCCGTTGCAGGGCCGCACGCGCCGCCACGGCCAGCAGGATCACCGTGGTGACTTTGATGCCGCCGGCCATCGAACCGGGACTCCCTCCGATGAACATCAGGATCATGGACCCCAGCAACGTGGCGGGTCCCATATCCCCGGTGTCCACGACGTTGAACCCGGCAGTGCGCGTCATGGCGGAGTGAAAGAACGACCAGAGCAACCCGTCCTGCCACGGACGATGTTCGAGCGTGTGCTCCCGCTCGTTCATCCAGAAGACGAGCGTGCCGACCACGAGCAGGATCACCGAAGCCACCAGGCACACCCGACTCTGCAGGGTCAATGCACCGCGCAGCAGCCGGTTCCTTCGCCACGGATAGTAGTACCGGAAGTTCACCAGCGTCAGCAGCCCCACGCCGCCCAGGATGGTCAGCACCGCGAGCACCAGCAGCGCGAGGGGTTCATCCTGCCAGCGCACGACTCCCTCCGGATAGAGCGAGAAGCCCGCGTTGCAGAAGGCGCTCACGCTGTGAAAGGCCGCCTCCCACAGGACGCGACCGAGCTCGGGTTCAACGCCCGGATTCATGCCCAGGATGAGATAAGTCAGGGCGACGAATCCGAGCAGTTCGACACCCGCCACCACGAAACAGGCGTAGAGGAACACATCGACCGGACGCGCCTGCCGCAGGCGTCCGACATTGGCCGCAATGAAATCCTCACTCGCGGCGGCGCCCGCACCGCGGCGCACGAGCAGGAATAACGTTCCCGCGACCGTGATGCCCAGACCACCCGTCTGAACGAGGCCGAGCACGATCGCCTGTCCCAACGGGGTGAAGGATTCCGAGAGGGTGATGGGCGACAGTCCCGTGACACAGACCGCCGAGGTCGCCACGAAGAGACAGTCGAGCACCCCCACGCGCGCGCCCGGCGCCTGCGCCGACGGCAGCAGCAGAAGCCCCGTCCCCACCGCGATCAGGCTGGCAAAAACGGCCATGAGCCGGCCGGCAGTCGTCCAGGAACCCGCGCGTCGGCGAAAGACGGTGTCGCCACCTCCCACGGTTGACCCTCGTGCGACAGCCACTCAGTTCGCTTTCACGTGGGTCCAGACCTGGTCGTACAACCTCGTCTTGCCGCCGAGGTCCTCGAGGAACTCGAGCTTCGCCATCAGCTCTTCGGGAGGGTAGATGGCCGGGTTCCGCAGGTCCGCCTCGCGCACGTGCGCACGCGCCGCGCGGTTGGGCGTGGCAAACTGCGTGAAGTTCGAGATCCGGGCGCCAACCCGGGCATCGAGCAGGTGATTGATGAACTCCTCCGCCAAATCCCGGTGCGGCGCGCGCGCCGGGACCGCCAGGTTGTCCACCCAGATCTGGCTTCCCTCCCTGGGAATCACGTAGGCCAGCTCGGCGTCCTCGGCCATGCCCCGCGCCGCTTCGCCGCTGTACACCACCGCCAGCGCGGCGGACTTTGCCACCACACGATTCTTCCCGCCGACGCTGCCTTCCAACGCGACACTGCGACGCTTGGCCGCGCTCAGAAGATCGCGTGCGTCCTTCAACGCCGCGACGTCCACCGAGTTCAGGCTCTTGCCCCGGTACTTGAGCGCCAGGCCGACCGCGTCGCGCATCGAATCGATGAGCACGAACGGGCCGAAGGCCTTTTCGGAATCCAGCACCGCCGCCCAGGAATCCGGCGCCGGTCGGGCCGCGCTCTTGCGGTAGAGCAGGCCCATCGTGCCCCACTGGTAGGCCACGGTGTACTCGTTCTGCGCATCGAACGGCAACGCGATGAACCGTTTCTCGAGGTTCTTCAGGTTGGGC
>CAZYJB010000321.1:0-5578 GCA_964647675.1 uncultured Verrucomicrobiota bacterium
CGGGCCTGCACCACGGGACCTACAGGCGGACACCTGGGTGGCGACGGACGCCTTGGGGCGCGTGTTGCCCACCTTCGAATCCGTGGGACCGCCGCGCGCAGATCGTACGGTGGGGATGTTCTACTTCCTGTGGCTGGGCGAGCACATCCAGGGCGGGCCGTTCGACATCTCACGAATCATCGCTGCCGATCCGGGTGCGATGACCAACGCCGCCGCCCCGGGATGGGGTCCGCTGCACGTGCCGCATCACTGGGGCGAGTCCCTGTTCGGATACTACCTCACCGACGACGAGGCGGTTCTGAGGAAGCACGCGCAGATGTTGTCGGATGCGGGGGTGGACGTGGTGATTTTCGATGTGACCAACCAGGTCACTTACCGCGATTGGTATCGCGCCTTGCTGCGCGTGTGGGCCGGGGAGCGTGCGCGTGGCAATCCAACGCCGCAGGTGGCCTTTCTCACCCCCTTCTGGGATCCGCCCCGCGTGGTGCGGGAACTGTGGCGTGACCTCTACTCCACCGGGCTGCACGCCGACCTCTGCTTCCGGTGGGAGGGAAAGCCACTGATCCTGGCGGATCCGGAGCGGTTGGAAGCGTCCGAGGATCAGGCGAAACAGGATCGGCCGGTCGAACTGGAGCCGGGCCGTTCGCTGGGACAGTCGTTCGTGGTGGACCGCGAGTTTCGGGGTGTGGGTGGAAGGTTTCCCACCTGGCGCACCTCGGGCGCGGCGGTGACCCTGACCCTTCGGCGCGACGGCCCCGGGGGTGAGCGGGTGGCGTCCGAGCGCTTTCACGACGTGGCCGACAACGCGTGGGTCGTGTTGCGCGGGACGGATGGGTGGCCCGCGGGCCGTTATTATCTGGAGGCCACCGAACCGGGCGGGCGCATCGGTTGGTGGAGCCATTCGACCGAGGTCGATCCCCGTGGCGCAGCGCACGCGCAGGGCGCGGAGGTGGCGGGCGACCGCACGCTGCGCCTGGTGTGGGAGGATCCGGAACTGTCGCGGATCCGCGAAAGCTTCACCTTCCGCACGCCGCAGCCCGACTACTTCCGGGGTCCGACGAAGCCGGACATGTGGAGCTGGTTGGAGGTGTCACCCCAGCACGTGTTCCGCAACTCCCGCGGTGAGAAGGAGCAGATGTCGGTCGGCGTGGCGCAGAACGCTGTCGCCGGACGGCTGGGATCAATGAGCGAGCGCGGCGCTCACGGACGCAGCCATCACGACGGGACCACCGACCCGACACCGGGTGCGGTGCGGTGGGGACACAACTTCGCCGCGCAATGGGAGCGTGCCCTGGCCGAGAATCCGAGGTTCGTGTTCGTGACCGGCTGGAACGAATGGATCGCGGGCCGGTTTGCCGAGTTCAACGGCGTGCGTGAGCCGGTGATGTTCGTGGACCAATTCGACCAGGAGCACAGCCGGGACATCGAGCCGATGCGCGGTGGGCACGGAGATGACTACCTTTGGCAGTTTCACGCCGCGGTGCGCCGTTACAAGGGCGTGCGCCCGGTGCCGGCGAACGTGCCGGGACGCATCCGCATCGACGGGCGATTCGACGACTGGACCCCGGTGCAGCCCGAGTACCGGGATACCGTGGGCGACCCGATGCGGCGCGACCATCGCGGGTGGGATCCGGCGGTCCGGTATCGCGATGACACCGGGCGCAACGACCTTCTGACCGCCAAGGCGAGCCTCGGGCCGAGGCGGGGAGAGTTCTATGTCCGCGCGGACGCACCGCTCAGCGCAGCCACGGGAGAACACTGGATGGTGCTGTACCTCGACCTCGACGCCGATGCGCGAACCGGTTGGCTGGGCTACGATGCGGCCGTGAATCGCGCGCGCGCCGGGAGTCTGGAGGTTTGGAGCGCAACGGGGCGGGGGCCGCGCACGTGGCGGCCGGTCGGCGACGTGGAATGGCGCGCCGGCGGGGCGGAGCTCGAGGTGTCGGTTCCGTGGAACCGGGTGGGTCTAAGAGGCGCGCCGGTGGTGGTGGATTTCAAGTGGGCCGACCACTGCGGGCCGGGAGCGGATTGGAGCGAGTTCACCCTGCACGGCGACGCCGCGCCCAACGATCGGTTCAATTACCGCGTCAGGGCTGCTTCCGCGCCGTGAGCACCGTGAGCACCGCTCCCAGCAGGACGAAGAGGAAGAGCACCGAGTAGACTTGGAAAGGGTAGTCGAACCGCGCGTGGATGAGGCAGCCGCCGAGGGCGATCCATACCAGCACCACGACGACGCGCGGCGTGGAAAGGCCGCGGCCGAAGGCCGAGCGCGCGACCAGGAGCACCAGGCCCGCGATCACGAGCCCGAGTCCCACCAGGCCGAGCGTGATGCGCGTCTCCATCCAGTCGTTGTGGAGGTAAGCCGCCCAATCCTGGCCGGGCTTCATGTAGAGCTGGTAGACGGAGGAAAACGTGCCCGCTCCCGAGCCCCAGACCGGATAGTCCGCCAGCATCTGGACCGCATTCTCGTAGTACTCGTTCCGACCCGACATGCGATCGGCCAGGTCGAAGAGGCGGATCTCGTGCGTGAGCCGGCGTGCGACGACGATGGCGCCCGGGGTGAGCGAGAGTTCGCGAACGTAGATGCTGGAGTCATCGGGAAACAGGAGCGGTTCCGCGCCTTCTGGACGGGAGAACGCGAGCGTCGCCCGGCGCACGGGCCCGGGATGCGGGGCGCGGCAGGTGAAATGGATCGTGGCGTCGGCGCGCGGTTCGACCCATTCGTCCACTGCGGGGCCTTCGTCGACCCGGCCTTCGACGCGGATGGCAGTATCATTCGGGTTCCAGACCTTGAGTGCCAGCCGTACGGGACCGCGTAATCTTGGATCCGGCGCGCCTTCGAGGTTTCGCGTCAGCATGAGCGGGCCGGGAGTGGAATCGCGCCGCAGTGCGAGCCAGGCGGTGTTTGGCTCGGTGGGCCGTCGCGCCGATTCGAGCGTGCTGCCCTCGCCCGGCTGGAAGCCGCCCTTTGCCGGACCCTGGGGGTCGGGTAGATCTGCGTCGGCATGCAGGAGCCGGGATTCGAGATCGGTCAGCGAGCCCAGGCCGGCGGTGGCTTTAAGTTCGTCGTCGGTGAGCCCCAGATTGACCAGAGCCACCTCGGAGACGCCGGGGTCGCCCGTGATCACATAGCGGGAGGAGACGAAGTCGAGCCAGTTGGTGGGAACGCCCCAGTAGCTCAGGGTGGCGGGGAGGGGTTCTCCATCGAGGTGGAGGCGGAGGCCTTCTCGGCGGGTCACGCTGAAGAGGAGGGACTGCCCGGCGGCATTTGAGACCACCCCGCTCGCGGAGGTCAGGGCGGCATGATTGGTCAGCGTGTTGCCGAACCGATGAGCGAAGAGCGCTCCCTGGGGCGTGATGTAGAGGCTGAAATTGCGCGGTCCGGTGGCGCTTCGTCCGATCGGCGAAAGCGCGACCAGGCGCCGCCAGGTGTCGACGGAAAGCTCGGCGCCCAACTGCGCGCGCACGAGGAGGGTGAAATCGTTGGTGCCCGCGTCGAAGCCGGTGGAGAACTTGTAGTCGGGCCGTGCGAGGCGCTCCTTGAGACTGGACCAGCCGGCGAGGATGCCGAGGGCCGCGGCACCGGCGAGCGAGCCCACGGTGATCCAACGTGCGCTGGCGGCGATCAGGCGTCGCGAGAGGAAGAGGATGGCCGCGGTGCAGAGCACCCCCATGCCGGCGCAGACGAACGCGCCGCCACGGCTGCTGGAGATCACCGGTCCGGCAGCGATGAACATGGCGGCGGGCAGCAGCACGAGATGCGGTCCATCGTAGCGGCCGCTGCGCAGCCGTCCGCTGCGCGCCGCGTGCTCCTGCAGCCAGAGCCAGAACGCGAGGCAAACCGGCCAGACAAGGTTGAAGTACTGCGCCGCGTTGGCGCGATAGGACCAGGGTCCGAAGATGTTGTCCGCGGGCTTGTTGCTGCGCGAGCCGAGGATCCAGAGCAGCTTGTTGGTGCCGTCCGCGCGTTGCAGGGCGCCGACCAGCACGAGAGCGACCGTGCTGAGGCAGAGGACCCAGAGGAGGCGCCGGAGGCGGACCGGGACCATGACGCGGGAGGACGGTTCGGCCCAGCGCGGCGCCGATTCGTCGCGGTCCTCCTGGCCGGTGTGCAACAGCAGCCAGTCGCGCGCGCCCCAGAACACACAGGCGAGGGCCAGGTACTGCGCGAACGCGGCCCAGGTCGCGGCGCGGTCGTAACTGTGCGGCAGCCAGCGCAACGGCTCGCGCAGGTATTCGAATTGGCGAAGGGCCGGGTCGAAGACCGCGCGCGCGTTGAGCGCGCCCACCAGCACGTAGCCGAGCAGCACCACGGTGGCGACGGCGAGCGCCACGGTGAGCCCGTCGCGCGGCCGCGGGGGCGGGGCCAGTTCGCCGGATTCGTCGCGCACCACGATCGCTTCGCCCCAATGTGCGGGCTGGAACTCGAGGCGCTGGCGCACCACCCATTTCGCGATCAGCAGAGCGCCGATGGCGTACCCGGCGAGGTTCGCGGTCCAGACCGACCATGACTGGGTGGTGCCGAAGGCCCACGGAGTGAACAGGACCAGGAACAGCAGGAGCGCCTCGGTGGCCGTGTCGAGATGCACCAACGCGGTGGGGGTGCGTCCCGAGGAACGCCGACGTCGCCGGGCGCGGCGCGGATCGCGTCCCCGTGACCCTCCGGGGGAGGGGCCGGGGGTAGGGGTTTCCGGAGCGGGCGAAGGGAGCGGGTCCACGGTGGCGTCGGGGGTGAGGGTTGCGTGCGTGGCAGGGCCGCTCAAGGCGCAAATCGTTGCGGCGGAGGTGGCGCCCGCGCGATTGCGATGCCGATGGCGATCGGGCACGATCACGCCGCGTGATTGATAGCGATCCTTCGTTGCTCGACGAACTGTTGGTCTGCCGTTTGGACAGCGGTCGTCGGAACCTTGAGCCGTGCACCATCATTATCTTCGGCGCGAGCGGCGATCTGACCGCGCGCAAGCTGGTGCCGGCGCTGTACCATCTCTTCCTTGGCAATCAGATGCCGGCGCCGTTCCGCATCGTGGGCTTCGCGCGGCGGCCCAAATCGGACGAGGCGTGGCGCGACGAACTGCGCGAGGCGCTGGGCCGATTCTCCCGCACGCGGCCGATCGACGAGGAGGTGTGGCGGCGGTTCGCGGCGAATGTCCACTATTGCCAGGGGGAATTCCACGAGCTGGCCGCCTATAGCCGGCTGAAGCAGTTGTTGCACAGCTTCGGGGATCCGGCGCTCGCCAACAATCTGCTCTGCTATCTCGCGACGTCCCCCACCCAGTTCGGGCTGGTGGCGGAACGGCTGTCCTCGGCCGCCCTGATCGACAGGTCGGGCGAGCGTGGCCGGCAGCGGTTGGTGATCGAGAAGCCGTTCGGCACCGACCTCGCCACAGCGCGGCTGTTGAATTCGGAACTCACCCGCTACGCGCATGAGTCGCAACTCTTCCGCATCGACCACTATCTGGGAAAGGAGACGGTCCAGAACCTCCTGATGTTCCGCTTCTCGAACGCCATTTTCGAGCGGCTCTGGAATCGCGATGCCATCGAACAGGTGCAGATCACGGTCAGCGAACAGCATGGGGTC
>CAZYJB010000322.1:0-5578 GCA_964647675.1 uncultured Verrucomicrobiota bacterium
GGCGGCGGCACGTTGGTGGAGGTGCGGTTGCCCTTCCGCCTGACGGTCGTGGCGGCTGCGTAGCGCGCGCAACTAACCCAGCGGCGCGACCTCACGATGCCACGGCGAGGCCTGCTCGTAAGCATGCGCGATGCGGAACAGCGTCGATTCCCCGAGCGGCTGGCCAAGCAACTGAAGTCCGATCGGCAGCCGCGGCGAACGCGTGAAGCCGCAGGGCAGCGACAGGCCGGGGATTCCGGCCAGATTGCAGGAGATGGTGAAGATGTCGCTGAGATACATCTGCAGGGGATCCTGCGTCTTCTCCCCTAGCTTGAAGGCGGCGGTGGGCGCGGTCGGCGAGACAATCGCGTCGACCTTCTTGAAGGCTTCCAGGAAATCGTTGCGGATCAGGGTCCGCACTTTCTGCGCACGGAGATAATAGGCGTCGTAGTAGCCGCTGCTGAGCACGTACGTGCCCAGGATGATGCGCCGTTTCACCTCGGGTCCGAACCCCGCGCCGCGGGTGCGCTCATACATCTCGGTGAGATCGGCGCCTGGAACGCGGCGCCCGTACCGGACGCCATCGAAGCGCGCCAGGTTCGCCGAGGCTTCCGCGGTGGCGATGATGTAGTAGGTCGCCACGGAATGCTCGCTGTGCGGCAGCGAAACTTCCTCGACCGTCGCACCCAGGTCCTGCAGTTGCCGGATCGCGGCCTGCACGGCGTCGCGGACCTCGGGGTCGAGCCCGCCAATCATGAACTCCTTCGCCACGCCGAGCCGCAGGCCCTTCAGGTCGCCACCCAATCCCTTGGCATAGTCCGGGACCGGCTCGTCGAGGCTGGTCGAATCGCGCCGGTCGTGGCCACTGATGACGCTCGTCAGCAGCGCGGCGTCGCGCGCGGTTTTCGTGAACGGCCCGATCTGGTCGAGCGAGGAGGCGAAGGCGACGAGGCCGTAGCGCGAAACGCGTCCATAGGTCGGTTTCACCCCGACGCAGCCGCACAAGGCCGCGGGCTGGCGGATGGAACCGCCCGTGTCGGAACCAAGCGCTGCCGCGCATTCGTTCGCCGCCACCGCGGCAGCCGAGCCGCCCGAGGACCCGCCCGGGATGCGCGCGGTGTCCCAGGGATTGCGCGTGGTGAAGTACGAGGAGTTCTCGGTCGAGCTGCCCATGGCGAACTCGTCCATGTTGAGTCGTCCGAAGACAACCGCACCGGCGTCCTTGAGCTTCTCCACCACCGTCGCGTCGAACGGTGCGCGATAGCCCGCCAGGATCTGCGACGCGCAGCCGCAGGGCTGTCCGCGATGACTGAGCAGGTCCTTGAGCGCGATGGGAATCCCGAGGAGCGGGCGCTGCGCATGGGTGACGCCGTTGGCGAACGCGTGATCGGCAGCGTCCGCCTGGACCAGGGCATCCGCGCTGTCATAGCTGAGGAACGCCTTCACGTCGCCGTCGACGCGCTGGATCTGGTCGAGGCAGGATTGCATCACGTCGCGCGCGGAACACTCGCGCCGTGCGAGGCGCGCGGTGAGTTCGGAGATCGGGAGTCGGTGGAGCACGGGAAATCGGGTGGATGGCCGGAACTTGGGGAAGGGCCGCTGCGAGGCGCAGCAAGGGAACCCGGGGGCCTGATCGGCGGCGGCTACTCGACGATCTTGGGCACGATGAAGAGCCCGTTGGACTTGAGGGGCGCGTTGGCCAGCGCCTCGTCGCGCGGCAGACCGGCGAGGACCTCGTCCGGCCGGGTCACGTTCACCAGCGGGAAGGCGTGGGACATGGGTTCCACCCCGGAGACGTCCACGGCGCGGAGCTGCTCGACGTAGCCCAGGATGTTCCCGAGCTGCGCCCCAAGGCGCTGGGCCTCCTCCGGCGTCAGGGCCACGCGCGCGAGGTCGGCGACGTACTGAATATCGAAGCTTTCGGCGGCCACGGCGTGACTCTACGAGCTGGCCGGAAAAACCGAAAGCGCCGTGTTGATCACGACGGCGTTGACGACATCCGCCCACGGCCCGGAGCATGCCCACGCCGTGACCGCCGCCCATCCCCTGCGAACCGTTCCAGGCTGCCTGATCTGCACGCACCGCGAAGCGCGTCTCGTGGTGCGCGCCCCCGACTTCGAGTACCGCTGTCGGGCCGGCGAATGGGATCTCGTGGAGTGCACTCGCTGTGGGCACGTCTCTCTCGACCCGCTGCCGCAGGTGCAGGACATCGCCGCGCTCTATCCGCCGTGGTACTACACCGTGAACCCACGGTCTCCCATCTACATGGAGGGGCCGGTGGTCGAGGCGAAGATGGTCAAGGACGCGCGCCGGTTGCGGGCTCAACTCGGGAACCTCGAGGTGCGGTCGCTGGTCGACATCGGCGGTGGCAACCTCACGCGCCTCGTGAAGCTCAAGCAGGTCTTCTCGGAAGGCGCCGCGCACCCCGTGGAGGCCGTGTGCCTCGATTTTCAGTTCGATGAAGCGGTCCAGGCCACGGCACGGCAGGGGGGGATCACCTGTGTCACGGGCAACGTCGAAACCGATCTCGGCGCTTTGCGCGACGGGGGCCATGACCTCATCCTGATGCGCCAGTTGATCGAGCACCTGCGCGATCCGCGCGCCGCGTTGCACCAGGTCCATGCGAAGCTCTCGCCGCGCGGGGTGCTGGTGATCGAGACGCCGAACCGCGGGGGATGGGACTACCGGTTGTTCCGCCGTCGGTACTGGGGTGGCTACCATATCCCGCGGCATTTTCACCTGTTCACCTGCGCGTCGCTCGCCGGGCTGGTGAAGGAAACCGGCTACGAACTCCTCGCGCAGGGCGTCACGCCGTCGATCGCGTTCTGGATCATCAGTTTTCGCAATGCCCTCGGATTGAATTCCATCGAGCGCGGACCTTCCGCCTGGGAGTTCCTCAATCTCAAGAGCCTGCCGGTGGTGGGGGCGTTCTTCGTGCTCGACCTCCTGTGGGCGAAGCTCGGCGGCCTGACCTCGAACCAGTACCTCTTGGCGCGCCGCGCCGTGTGACCCGGCCGGCGCCGTGCAGGCGCCTGACCTTGGACTGCACCTCACCCGGGCGGTAGGGCTCGATGTTCCTGTCGAGCCGCACATCACGGTGGCCCCGGCCCTTCAGTGATCCCCATCGTTCAAGCCCGTCAGCGCAGCCTGGCGGCCGTTATGGAGGTCGGTGTCCCGAGCGACACCGAGTCACGAGACGGAGCTCGCGACCCACCGGGAAGAATCGGTGCGCCGCCCGGACACCCGCGACTACAGACCGGTCGGGCAGTCCAGAAACGCCCACGGGATCCCGAACTTTCGCGACAAATGCGCGGCCAGAGCCTTCACCCCGAAGGTCTCGGTCGCGTAATGGCCCGCGTACAGCACGTTGATCCCGAGCTCTTCGGCGAGGGTTGCGGTCCAGTGCGGGCCTTCGCCGGTGATGAAGGTGTCCACGCCCGCAGCCGCCGCGTCGCGGATCTCGGCGCCCGCGCCGCCGGTGACCACCCCGATCTCTCGGCACATGGCAGGTCCTCCGGAGAGCACCACGGGCGGGCTTCCTGTCGCCGCAGCCAGTCGCGTCACGAGCTCGTCGCGCGAGAGCCGCCCGCGCGCGCGGTACCCGATGTCGCGTCCCTTCGCGGGAAAGAACGGCACCAGCGTGCGGAACCCAAGCGCACGCGCGAGGCAGGCGGAATTGCCCAGCTTCGGGTGCGCATCGAGAGGCAGGTGCGAACTGTAGACCGCGAGGTCGTGGTCGAGCAGCGCCCGCAGCAACGCATAACGCGGACCCGTCCATGGCCGTTGCGGGGACCAGAACAATCCGTGATGCACCAGCAGCAGGGTGGCGCCGGCGCTGGCAGCGGCCTCGATGGTCGCGAGCCGCGCATCCACCGCCGCGGCGAGTCGCGTGATCGGACGCCGCGTTTCGACCTGCAATCCATTGACCGCGCCGTCCCAGTCCTTGAATCCCGCCGTGTCGAGCAGCGCGTCGCAGTGACGAACGAGAGCGTCGAGCGTGGGAGCCGGCATGCGGGCGAGCAGACCACAGGCGGTCGGCGGGCTGAAGCAGGAACGGGCGGTGACGGTCATCTCCCTAATGCCGTTCACTGTCCGCTCCGCGGATCAGGGATGCCGTCAAGGGCAGGGGCTGCCGCGCGCGCGGCGACTTGCCCTTCCTCCCCGGATCGGGGAAGGCTCTCCGCCGTAATGAGTTCGCTGCCTTTTGGAGAACTCCCCCCCAAACGGCCGAGAACGTTCCTGCCCGCGCACGTGGCCTGGGACGATCCCTCGGCCATCTCGCCGTTGTTCGATCGGCTCGAGGCCGACCTGGCTCGCGCCGCGACCTGCGCCGAACTCGAGGCCTGGCTTCTGGCTTGGGGCGAATTGAGCGCCGGCCTCAGCGAGGAAGGCTCCCGCCGCTACATCGCCATGACCTGCCATACCGACGATGCCGAGGCGGAGAAGGCCTACTTGCAGTTCGTCGAGCAGATCGAACCGCTCGTGAAACCGCGGCAGTTCACGCTCGAACGCCGTTACCTCGCTCATCCGAAGCGGACCTCCCTGCCGCGCGCGCGCTACGAGATGTTCGACCGCCACACGCGGGTGCACGTCGACCTCTACCGCGACGAGAACGTGCCTCTCGAAACCGACGAGGCGCGCGTCGGCCAGCAATACCAAAAACTTACGGGTTCGCTGACCGTCCACTTCCGAGGCGAAGAGAAGACTCTCGTTCAGATGGGCCGGTACCAGGAGGAGACGGATCGCGCGCTACGCCAGGAGGCCTGGGAAGCCGTGGTGAGGCGGCGCCTGCAGGAGCGGGACACGCTGGAGTCGCAGTTCGATGAGTTGCTCGGCCTGCGTCATCGCATCGCGCGGAACGCGGGCTTCACCAATTACCGAGACTACGCGTTCAAAGCCCGCGGACGCTTCGATTACGGTCCGATGGAGTGCGAAGCCTTTCACGACGCCATCGAGGCGGAGATCGTTCCGGTGCTGCGCGAACTCCAGGCGGCTCGGCGGCGGGAATTGAAGCTCACGACCCTGCGGCCCTGGGACCTTGCGGTGGATCCTGCCAACCGCCCGCCGCTGCGACCATTCGAGCAGGTGGAGCGCTTGGTGTCGGGCACTCAGCAGGTTTTCGACCGCATGGACAAGGGGTTGTCGGAGCAGTTCCGCCTGATGGACCAGCAGCGTCTGTTGGATCTCGCGAATCGCAAGGGCAAGGCGCCCGGCGGATACCAAAGCTCGCTCCCCGAAGCGCGCCTGCCGTTCATTTTCATGAACGCGGTGGGGCAACAGCGCGACGTGGAGACCATCCTGCACGAGGCGGGGCACGCCTTCCACACCCTCGCCACGCGCAATGAGGATCTGTACGCCTACCGCGAGGCGCCGATCGAGTTCTGTGAGGTGGCCTCCATGAGCATGGAATTGCTCGGCGCTGAGTTCCTCGATTCCTTCTACGGCCCGGAGGAAGTGCGTCGCGCGCGCCGTGACCATCTGGAAGGCATCGTCGAGACGTTTCCGTGGATCGCGACCGTGGACGCCTTCCAGCACTGGGTCTACACGCACCCCGAGCATTCCCGCGCCGAACGTGCCGCGGCGTGGAATGCGTTGATGG
>CAZYJB010000323.1:0-5562 GCA_964647675.1 uncultured Verrucomicrobiota bacterium
GTGAAAAGCCGATCATCGTGGAAATCCCCGCCAGCGTCATTCTCACCGTGAAGGACGCGCCCGAGGGCGTGAAGGGCGACTCCGCCAACAACGTGATGAAGACGGTGGAACTCGAGACCGGCATCACCATGCAGGCCCCGCTGTTCATCAAGACCGGCGAGAAGATCAAGGTGGATACCCGGACCGGGAAGTACATGGAGCGCGCCTGACGCGGCCCTCCGAATCCTTGGAGCTTGTGGCGTGCGAAGGGCACGCGCACGCTGTGCCCGTTCTCTTTGGGGGACCGGCATGGCCACGGTGATCATCAAGTCGGGAGCAAAAGCCGGGAGCGAGTTCGTCCTCCACGACGGGCTCAACCGGATTGGCCGTGCCCCCGGGAACGATATCCGGATCGAGGACGCGGGAGTGTCCGCCTCCCACTGCGAGATCTGGGTGATGCGCGAGAGGTTGATGCTGCGCGATGTCGGCTCGACCAACGGGACCTTCCTCAACGGGCGCGCGATTGCGGAGGTCGAAATCCACGAAGGCGCGCTGGTCGGCGTGGGTGGGGTCCAGGTCGAGATTCTGGGCGCCGGTCCGCGGGTGGCGATCCCGGTTCCACCCCCACCTCCCCCTCCGCCGCCTCGCTGGACCGAGGAAGGCCTGCCCTGCTGTGCGCAGCATCCGCAGTCCGTCGCCCCCTACCGTTGTTCCAAGTGCGGCGAACAGTTCTGTCCGGATTGTGTCCGGACCCTGGGCCGTCGCGGCGGCGCGATGCACGCCTATTGCCCATTATGCGGCGGGGAGTGCGTGCAAGCCCTTCCCAAAGCCAGTGCGGCTTACACCAAAGCGCCGCCCCCCGTGAGCGCCGGTTGGCTCGCCAAACTCACCCAGACTCTCAAGCTGCGAAGGTAGCCCCAACTGCGGAGGCGGAGAGGAACGAATTCTGACGAGGCGGCGCGCGCCCTGAGCTGGCGGCGGAAGTGCGGCCAGCGGCGACTGCCCTGCCAGCTAGTCCGAAGGCTCAAGGGAGGCACGGGTGCCGTATTTCTTGGCCAGCGCCTGGCAGGTGGCCAGCGGCTTCACGCCCGCCGTGCAACCCGGCTCGGAAAGCGATGCGGCGGCCACGCAGACCGCCGTCTGCAGGCACTTCGCGAGTTCCCATCCTTCGTGGAGCCCGAACAAAACGCCCGCGGCGAACGCGTCGCCCGCCCCCGCGGATCCAGCGATGTGCTTCTGCGGCACCTTGAGCGACGACTGCCAGACATCCTCGCCCTTGCGCGTCCGCGCGAAGGCGCCTTCCGGGAAGTGGATCACGACCAACTCGCGGATGCCCATCTGCAGGAGGGCCCCAGCCGCGTGACGCAATGAGACCGTGTCGAGCGCTCCGTCCGCCTGCCGGATCTTGAACCCCGAGATGCGTCCGGCCTCGTGCTCGTTGACGATCAGGTAATCGGTATACTTCAGCGCCGGGACCACGTACTTCGCGTAACGATCGGTGTCTTCGGTCACCACGTCGACCGAGGTCTTGAATCCCGCGTCCTGCGCCTTGGCGAGCAGCGCCGCGCCGCGCGTGCCGTACTTCTTGTCGGGCTGATCGAGCGCGTCGAGCAGGAGGAGATAGCCCAGGTGCAACAGTTTGGCCTTCGACTTCGAGAGGTCGATGTCCAGTCCGTCCCAAAGTGCGTTGGCGCCGCGAAAGTGGAAAAACGTCCGCCGGCCGTTCACGGCCTCGGTCATCACGTCGGTATACGAGGTCGGCGCCTTGTTGGTGGTTTTCAGGAACCGCGTGTCGATCTTCAGTTCGCGGCACTCCGCGAGAATGCCCTCCCCGCGCGCGTCGGCACCCACGAGACCGGCGGCCGCGAGGGGAAACGTCGCGCCCAGCCGCGAGAGGTCGACCAGCACGTTGTACGGCGCACCGCCGGTACCCAGGGTCTGGCTCTGAATATTGGCCAGCTTCTCGACGGTCGGGTAGGTGTCGATGAGTTTGACTTCGTCGACGATCCAGTTGCCGGCGGCAAGAACCCCAGAACGCACGGGACCCTTGTTCGGTTTGGAGATGATCACTGCCATACAGGTGCCTTCCGATGAGGGCGTTGCGCAGGAGCCTACCGGGGCGGAGGACCCTTGAAAACACAATAATCCTGCCGCTCCCGCGCGGGCATGGGGTGACTCCCCGATTTTGCACGTGCCTTCAAGCGTAGTCGGCGTACCTTCGCGCCATGACTATTTGGATCTTGGGCGCCCTGCTCGTCGCGCTCGGCGCAGTCATGGGATATTTCCTCGGTGCGGTGCGCACCGCCCTCTCCCTGGTGGGCACCCTGGTCGCCGCGGCGACGGCCGGCGCCGTGGGTGCACTGGTGGCCGGTGTCGTGCCGCTGATCGGCTTCAAAAACCCGGTCTGGCAGTTCTACCTTCCGCCGCTGATCGGCTTCGCGCTGGTGAGCCTGGTGGTCCTCATCGTGGCCCTGGTCGTCCACCACGTGGTCCAGAAACGCTTCCGAAACAACACCGACGAATACACCTTCGCGCGCTGGTTCCGGCTCAATAGCCGCTCCGGTGCCGCCCTTGGCGCGGTGCTCGGGACGGTGTGGCTGGTCCTGATCGGAATCGTCGCCTACGTGCCCGGCTATGTGGCCACGCAACTCGCGGATGGCGATGAGGCCGCGATGGCAATCCGCACCGCCAATAGCCTGACCCACGGCATGGAGGAGACGGGGCTGATCCGAATCGTCGAACATTACCAGCCCGCCGGAGAGGACCACTACCGCGTGGCCGACATCCTCGGTCTGGTCTACAACAATCCATCCATTCACAGCCGCCTGGCCAGTTACCCGCCGTTTCTGGGGCTCGCCGAGAAGCCTGAGATCGCCGAACTCGCCAAGGATCCGGAGGTCAACACCATGATCCAGTCCAAGGCGGGCCTCGTTCAGATTCTGCAGCACGCGCGCCTCCAGGCGGTGACCGAGAACCACGAACTGGTGAACGAGTTGCTGGCGCTGGATTTCAAAGACCTGGGCGACTACCTGCGCACCGGCGTGTCGGAGAGATTCAAGGATGAGCACCTGCTCGGCCGCTGGCGGCTAAACGTCCGCAAGAGCATTGCGGAGATGAAGAACGTCTCGACCGAAAAGCTGCCGCCGGTGGAATTCAATCTCTTGCGCAAGGCGCTGAACGTCTATCTCGAGGATCTCACCATCGGGTTCACCACAGACAACAAGGCCATCGTCAAGGTGAAGGCCAAGGATGAGGTGAAGCTGCTGCAAACCGTCGGGCGCGCTTCCGCTTCCGCTTCGGCGGCGGCGGCGGCGCAGGCCGGTGGCGAGGCAGCCGGTGGCGGAAGTGGTCTCACCGCCCGCAGCATCGCGGCCCGCGCGATTCCCCAACCACAGCCGGATTCCCAGGCGGAGCTTCTCCGTCAGCGTTATGGCGTCGGCCCCGGCGGCGGGCGCGGCGGTGCCGGAGCGCAGCCCCTGGCCCAGCCTCTCGCCAACTCCACCGGCGTCGCGGCGGTACGACAGGCGCCGAAGCCCCCGGCATCCTCCCCCATCGGACCGCTCATGACCTCGGGCGACGGTTCCTGGAGCAAGGCGGGTGACGACTACACCTTCACCGTGGCCCGTGAGGGCAAGGAAGTGAAACTCGACGCGCGTGTGAAGGAGAACCAGATGACCGCCATCGTGGACGGTCGCACGTTGGTCTTCGATCGCATCTGACGCGCAGGACCAAGGCCAACCCGGCGGCCTGTGACGCCTGGACGGGGCACTCGACCGTTTAAACGCCGCTGGCCTGTGCCGGCGGCGTTGCCCTTTGGGGACGCGGTGGCGTTCGCCGGTGTCAGCGTCCGTCGGAAGGGATGAGGTATTGCACTGGAATCACCCTTCCGTGGCCGTCCAGGCGGTAGTCACTCGGGCTTCCGAACGCGTGCACGCGGGAACCGAAACCGCCCAGTTCCACGCCGGATTCCATTCCTCGCAGCGAAGAGTGGGGAGCGATTCGCAGGACGACGCTGGCCGGCATGGGCGGGGACGGCAACGCGGGGTCGGGGGCCGAGACCGCCATGAACATGCCTGGAGAAGGGATCACCGCGCCAGGCCCCGACAGGCCCGTGCCGGCCATCGAGGCGGCATCGGTATCCACGGCCATCTGAAAAACACTGACACCGAAGAGCAGGGCCCCGACCCCCAAGGCGGCGTAGGAGCCTGCGATCATCGGTTCGCCGCGGATGACGTCGAGGAGGAGTTGCCAGCGGGATTTCTCCGCGACTTCGGTCCCGGCCCGGATGCTGACCAGCACGCGCGACGGCAGGCGGTCGAAGAAACCCGGCGGTGGGACCTCGTAACGCTTCAGGGCGAGAAGCCGCAGGAGCCGTTGGGGATCGTCGTCAGAAGGATGAACCATGGCGGGGACTCACTTCACTTCACTTCACTTCAGATAATCGGACAGATAAGCCTGCAACTGCTGGCGCGCGTAAAACAGGCGGGACCGCACCGTGCCCGCGTTGCAATCCATCAGCGTGGCGATCTCGTCGTGGGGCAGTCCCTGAACATCATGGAGGATCACCACCATCCGATGAACGTCAGACAGCTTCTGCATCGCCGCGTTCAACTTTTGCTGAAGCTCCCCAAGATCGATGTCCCGGCGCGGCGTGCGCTCCGAGATGAGCGCGAGGATGTCCGGATCGTGCTCCGCGTTGAAGTCCAGGTCGTTGAGGCTGAGGCTCGGCGCGCGATTCTTGCGCTGCTTGAGGAAGTTCAACGTGCGGTTCACCGCAATGCGGTAAATCCAGGTGAAGAAGAGACAGTCGCCCTTGAACCCCTTCAAGGCGTTGTACGCCTTGATGAACGTGTCCTGCGTGATGTCGGCCGCGTCCTCGTGGTTCGCCGTCATGTGATAGACGGTGGCGTAGAGGCGCTCCTGGTGGCGACGGACCAGCTGGTCATACGCCTCGAGATCTCCACCCTGCGCCTGTCGAACAAGCTGTGCGTCGTCCAAGCCGGGCTCCGGCAGGGGTGCCGCGGCGGGATCCGGGGGTTTGACGACCGGTGAGCGCATGGTGGTCAGGTGGTTTCGAGCCGCGACACCTGCTGCCCAAGGTAGCGCGTCAGGGAGAGCAGCGAGGCGGCGCCCGCCGTGCCGGCCACACCCTCCAGCGCGTCGCGAGCCTCGGCGAGGTGGGATTCCACAACCTCACGGCAGCGCACGCCAACGCCGTAACGCACCAGTAGCGCGCGAAGTCCCTCGGCCTGCCCGGTCACGTGGCGGTCGAACAGACGGGTGAGGGTCGCGCGATCTCCCGCCTGCGCCACCTGGTAGGCGAGGAGCAGGGGAAGGGTGACCTTCCCGGTGGCCATATCGGTGCCCAGAGTTTTGCCGGCCGACGCCTCATCGCCGAAGACGTCGAGGCAATCGTCGAACACCTGATACGCCGTCCCGAAGGCGAGCCCGAACCGGCGCAGCGCAGCGCGGCGGGCGGGATTCGGCGCGGCCAGCAGGCCTCCGAGCTCGCACGAGGCGGCGAACAGTTCCGCCGTCTTCAACTGGATCACGCGGAAATAGCGGTCCAGCGGCTGGTCGAGC
>CAZYJB010000324.1:0-5536 GCA_964647675.1 uncultured Verrucomicrobiota bacterium
GTCCATCTCCCCGCCCCTCCACCTCCGGCGGAAATCCCCGGCCCGCCTGAAAGCCTCCATGATCCCGATCTCCACCCGCGCGCTGCTGGCCTCCGCGGCCTCCCCGTTCACCTGGTTCCCCTGGCTTCCTCTGCGCCCGAAGCCGACCACCCGCATCGGATTCGGCACCGTGCTCCTGCAGGCGGCCACAGGGTTTGTCTTCGTGGGCGGACTCCTCTGCCTGCTTCTGGCCGCCACCCTCAATCTTCGGGATCCGCTGGCCTTCCTGTTCGGAGGGGCCATCGGTGGTCTCGCCCGCGGCCTGTGGTTCCTCATGTTGCGCGCGGCGTGGAATGCCCACGTCGAGGCGATCGCAGAGGCTCCTTCCGCCGCCGCGGTGACACCGGAACACACCGTGGCCAGCCGCGCGCTCGCGGTCGGAGTTCGCGTCTGCGTGTTTCTCGCGGCTGCGGCGATCGCGTACGCGGCGGAGAATGTCCGCGGCTCGATGGCGCTACGGGGACTGGATCGCGACTTCGCCGCGCGCGGCACCCCTTACACTCTCGAAGCCATCGTGCCGCCTCCCGTGCCGGACGATCAGAACCTGGCGATGTACCGGCGGTTCAAGCCGGTGCTGGATGTCGAGTATCCGGAGGTCGCAAGCCATTCACGCTCCTCCACAAACCGGACATTTCAATGGCGCGATCCGGAAGGGTGGAGGTACGCGCAAAGCATGTTCCGCGTGGAGTCGGACAAACCTGGGTACAGTCCGGCGGCACTCGCAAAAATCACCAACGCCGCCTCTGGAAACGCGCGCCCTTCGCGGGCGACCGGCATGGGCAACTCCGCCTACTCGGGCACCTTTGCCGCGGGAGATCACCTCAACCTCGCGGAATGGCAGGCCTACTACCGCTGGCTCCCGGACTGGCCCAAGCCTGATCCACCCGGCTCGCCGGGGCGGGACGTTCTTATCGGACTCAGCGCCAGCGATGCCGATCTGCGTGAACTCCGCGAAGCGGCACAGGCACGTCCTCTTGGACGTTTCCCGATCGCCTACGAGCGCGGTCACGCCGCGCTGCTGCCTCATCTCGCCCACCTCAAGCGCGCGGTGACTCACCTGCGTTTGCGCGCGGTGGCTCACCTGGCGGAAAACGAGTCCGAGGCGGCTCTGGCCGACACGCTCCTGGCGCTCCGACTCAGTGACCTGATCGCTGATGAGCCCACTCTGATCACTCACCTGGTTCGAGTGGCGATGGATCGCCTCACGCTCCAACCCGTCTGGGAAGGTTGTCTCGACCGCAAATGGAACGCGCCACAACTGGAGGCACTGCAAAGCGCACTCGCGGGCCGGTCCTACCACGACGAACTCGTCCACGCCATTCGGGGGGAAGCCGTCCTGGTGCGGTTCATTTATCAGGCAATGGCAGTGAATCGCCGGGAAGGTCTCGATTTTCTGCGCACCGAGCCTGACGAACTTCCGATCTGGGCACTCGTGATGGGCATGGCGCCGCGCGGGTGGATTCACCTGAATGAAGGGATTCACCTGAGCCTCTTGAAGGACCACGCCGAAGCGATTCAGGCAGCGACCTCGTTCGCCACATCTCCGAATTCCTCTGGCGCGGTGATGCAACTGGCAGGCAACGCCAGGTTGGAACACCTGCTGGCGTCCCGCCTCGCTCCGGCGTTCTCCCACGGAAAAACCTACGAAGCCGAAGCTTGGAGCCGCCTCGCCCAGGTGGGACTTGCACTCGAGCGCCATCGCCTCGCCGCGGGTCGCTACCCAGAGCGCCTCGAGGAGCTGACGCCAAAGTACCTTGCCATCATCCCCACCGATCCCATGGACGGCCAACCCCTGCGCTATCACGGCCGGCCCGATGGAACCTTCTCGCTGTATTCCATCGGCACCGATGTGCGGGACGATGGGGGTGTCCGGCGTCCGGCCGCATCGAAGCGGTCGGCCCAACCCCTCGCCGACCTCGTCTGGCGCTAATGCGCGGCAACCCCCGGCAAGGTGATCGCCCAAGGCGAAGCCTTGGGTGGGTGCTGTATCCCGTCATTCCAGCGTCCTGAAGGGACGCCACGGTCTGTCGCACGAGCTTTTTCGGCCCTTCAGGCCTCCGCCCATCGCGATGCGATTCGGTCCCGAGGCTGCGCCTTGGGCTGTCGCGTTTCGCCCCTTTCGAGGCTCGGATCCGCCGACCAGCGCCGCGCCGTACGGAATCGTCCCCGCCTCGGGTTCACATCATCCCCACGAGAGACTTCGCGGGCACCACCATGATCGCGGTGCAACCCCCGATGGACCTCAGCTCGTGGTGATGCGTCCCCGGCTCGGCGTGGAGGAAGTCTCCCGGCCCCAGCGAATGCCCCTCGCTCTGGAGATCCCCCGTCAGCACGTACATCTCCTCGGCCCCCAGATGATCGTGTTCGGGGTACACGGCGCCCGCGGCGAGCTCGATCATAAGCATGGCGTACTCCTGCTGCGGCCCGGCCGAGAGCACCTTGAAGCGCGAGCCGGGCAGCGGCCCGGTCAGCCACGGCGCATCGTGGTTCAGGAAGCGAATGCCTTCCGGCACCTTGGGCGGCGCGGGTGCCGGAACCGGCGTGGCCGACTCGGCCTCGACCATCTCAACCCGCGCGGAAGGCGGGGTAACCGCTTCCCCGGCCGCCCGTATCTGCGGCGTCTGCCGGATGCGATCCAGGACGCGCGAGCGAAGCCTCGATGGCACCGGCACCGGCGGCACCGCACCCGCCAGGGCCGCGGCGACGTTGAGGAACCGGTTCAACTCGGCACGCGCGTAAGCGTCCTGTTCGAGTCGCTCGCGCAGGGCCGCGGGATCCGGCCCATCGAGCGCGCCGAGCGCTTCGAGCGCCGTCATTTGTTGCAAGGCGTCACAATTCATAGCGCCCCTTCCAGGGCATCGCGCATGGCCAGCATTCCGCGTCGGATACGGGCCTTGATCGTTCCCAGCGGCTCACAAAGTCGTTCGGCGATCTCGCTCTGGCTGAACCCGCCGAGGAAGGCCAGTTCGATGGCCTGCTGCTGCTCACGCGGCAGGGTCGCGAGGGTGCGCCGGATGAGGTTTGCCAAATCCCCCGAGGTCGCACCCGAGTCCGGTCCCGTGCCTTCCATCCCGGCCCCGGTCGTGACCGCCTCCTCAAAGTTGCGCTCGAGAAGCGCCTCCCGCCGCCGCGACGCGCGCAAACGGTCGATCGCCTTGTTGCGCACCAGCGTGACCGCCCACGCCACAGGTCGCCCGAGACGCGCATCGTACTGCGGCGCGCGTTCCCACATCTGCACGGCCGCCTCCTGCACCACGTCCTCGGCTTCGGCTTCGTCGTGCACAATTCGGAACGCCAGGGAGAACAGGAGCGATTCGTGACGGTCGTAGAAGCAAGCGAAGGCTGCGGCATCCCCCTGCGCCACGCGGGCAAACAGGCTCTCGTCCGTCTCTTCGACGGACACTTGCGACGACTGGTGCGTGGTCACCATCAGCCAGGTCAACCTTCCACTGGGAAGGGAAAAGGGCGACTCAGCCCACTCCCCAACCGGCAGCAGAGGATGACGACGGCCGGAGGATCTACCGGCCCCAGCCTGTGCGAGCAATCCCATTCCTCCCCTACAACGCGCCGTCTCCCGATCTGGATGCATGCCGCGCCCGGCCAAACCCGCCGTCTTTCCGCTTGTCAGCCCCCGATGCAGCCCGTAACCCGCTCTGCCTGACGGCCGCCGCCGCCTCGGATCCGGTCAGAATACGCCATGACGCCACGTTCATCTCCTCGAGCCTTCACCCTGGTGGAGCTCCTGGTGGTGATAGCCATCGTGGGCCTCCTCGCATCGCTCCTGCTCCCGGCCCTGGCGCGCTCCCGCGATACCGCACGCACTGCTGTCTGCACCAGCCAGTTGCGACAGTTTGGGATGGCCGCCCAGATGTATTGGGACGACCAGGAAGGCTGTGCCTTCCGCTACCGCGGGCCTTCCACCAATGGGGGCGATGTCTATTGGTTCGGATGGCTCGAAAAGGGCGCCGAGGGCGCGCGAAGGTTCGACCCCAGCCAGGGCGCGCTCTGGCGTTACCTGCCCGCAGCACGCATCCAAACCTGCCCCGCGCTGCCCGCCCGCAGCGCACGTTATAAGCCCAAGGCCACCACCGCCGCGGGTGGCTACGGCTACAACCTCACCCTTTCCGCTCCCGCCGACGCGCCGGCCGTGCGCATCGCCTCCCTGGCACGCCCCACCGAGATGGTCACCTTCGGAGATTCCGCGCAGGTCAATACGTTCCAGGCGCCCGCCTCACCGGCGAATCCGCTCATCGAACCCTTTTTCTACCTTTCGACCAACGAACCGACCGCCCATTTCCGGCACGGCGGGCTGGCGGCGGTGGTGTTCGTCGACGGGCACGTGGCACGGTCGGATCCGGAACCGGGTACGCTCGACGCGCGCCTGCCGGAGGCTCGCATCGGACGTCTTCCCCCGCGCCTCCTTACCGTGCCGTAAATGCCGCACTCCGAGCCGACCACGAACCCGGGTACGACCACCGGGATTGTTCCCCATCCCACGTCGCGCCTATAATCCTGCCGCCGTCGCCGGGGGTACCGGACCGCCCGCTTTCATCGAGGGGGCCTGTTACCCGCCGCACGCCGTTGCTCAATGCTCGTCCACGTCCTGAAATCCAAAATCCACCGCGCCGCCGTTACCGCCGCCAGCGTTGATTACGAAGGCAGCCTGACCATCGCCGAGGACCTGGTGGAGTCCGCGGGCCTACTTCCGTACGAACGCATTCTCTGCAGTAACCTGACCCGCGGCACGCGCTGGGAGACCTACGTCATCAACGGTCCGCGCGGCTCGGGTGCCATCGAGCTCAACGGCGCCGTGGCCCACCTGGGTCAGATCGGCGACCGCCTGACGATCATGGCGTTCACGGAACTCGACCACGCCGCGGCGCGCGGGTGGGACCCACGAGTCCTCGTCCTCGACGCCGGGAACCAAGTCAGCACCGTCCGCGGGCCCCATCCCCTTCGAACTTCATGACCACACGCCAGGTAGCCGAACTGCTCGGCGGAACGGTGGAGGGGGATCCCAATCTCACCCTCACCGGTTTCGCGCCCGCCCACACCGCGAAGGCGGGTGATCTCACCTTCGCCGAGAACGAAGTCTATTTCGCGGCGGCGGAAAACAGCGCCGCCGCCGCGGTGCTGGTGGGACCCGACATTCCCGCCTCGCAGAAGACGCTCATCCGTGTCCAGCAACCGCGCATCGCGTTCGCGCGGGTGCTGCCGGTATTCTTTCCGGAGCCGGTGCCCGCGGCCGGAATCCACCCCCTGGCCGTCGTTGCGGCCAGCGCCGAAGTCGACCCCTCCGCGCACGTCGGGCCTCATTGCGTGGTCGGCGAACGCGTCCGCATCGGCGCCAGCTCCTGCCTCCTCGGAGGCAACCATGTCGGTGACGACTGCGTGATCGGCGACGAGACGCGTTTGTTTCCCAACGCCGTGTTGTATCCGCGCACCCAGGTGGGCGCGCGCGTCCGCATCCATGCCGGCGCGGTGGTCGGATCCGACG
>CAZYJB010000325.1:0-5522 GCA_964647675.1 uncultured Verrucomicrobiota bacterium
TCGTGCTGGTCGTGCACGCCACGGAATTCCCCAACGGAAACCAATGGGCGCGTGACATTGCCTTCGCCGCACTCCAGGCGCTGGGACCCCAGGACGAAATGGGTGTCGTGTTCTGGGACGGCTCAGAGCGCTGGTTGTATGAGCTCTCGCCGGTGGGGGACCGGCGCGCGATGGGACGGGCCATCATGGGCATGAATCCCGGCGACATGACGACCTTCCACGGCGCGATGTCGACGGCCAGCGACGCGCTGAAGCGTTCGACGGCGAATCTCAAGCACATGGTGGTGTTCAGCGACGGCGATCCCGCGGCGCCCAGTGACGCGTTGCTGAGTTCCATCGCCGCCAACCGCATCACCATCAGCACGGTCATGATCGGCGGCCATGTGGAGCCGAGCCTGATGATCGAGATGGCCGAGAAGGGGCGTGGCCGTTTCTACGACGTCAGTTCCCCCGCGCAATTGCCGCAGATTTTCGTCAAGGAGGCGGCCGTCATCCTCAAGTCGGCGATCGTCGAGGAACCGTTCAGGCCGCAAGTGGCGGCGGGCAGCGAAATCACGCGCAGCTTCGGCGCTGCGGATTATCCGCCGCTGCGCGGGTACGTGGCGACCACCGCGAAACCGCGCGCCGAAACGCCGCTGGTTACCGGCCAGGGCGATCCCCTGTTGGCGCACTGGCAGTACGGACTCGGTCGAACCGTGGCGTTCACATCGGACGCGCGCGCCAAATGGGGCGCAGAATGGGTGGGTTGGTCGCGCTACCGGCAGTTCTGGTCGCAGGTGGCGCAGTGGGCCTTGCGCAAGGTCGATGCCACCGACTTCACCACCGATGTGACGCTCGAGGGCGGCGTGGGGCGCATGAGTGTCGAGGCGCTCGACGCGGAGGGGAACTTCCGCAACTTCCTCAATCTCCAAGCCGTGGTCGTGGACGCCAAAGGACAGCGCCAGAATGCGCGGCTGGTCCAGAAGGGTCCGGGCCGGTACGAGGCGGAGTTCCCGGCCAAGGAAGTCGGCGCGTACATGATCAATCTGCTCGACGTGCACGAAGGAGGCGTCCGCAGCGTGCAGCCTCTCGGTGCCAGCGTGAATTATTCGCCCGAGTTCTCCGTTTCAGGCGCCAACCTCGCCCATCTCGAACGGTTGGTGGAGGCGGGAGGCGGCAAGCTGCTGGATCCCGCCAATCCCCTCGACAATCCCTATCTCCGCGACCGGCGGCGCACCCATCAACCGCGTGATCTGTGGTGGTGGCTCCTGGCGGCGGCCGTGGTGTTGTTCCCGGTCGATGTGGGCGTGCGCCGGGTGCAGATCGATCCGGAGGAATGGGCCAAGGCCTGGGCCTGGCTGCTCCATGTCCTGCGCCTGCGGCGGCGACGGCCGGTGGTGGTCTCCGATCCTGCATTGTCGACGCTGCTGGCGCGGAAGGACCAGGTGCGGGCCAGCCAGACGGCGCCAGCGCAGTCGCCCACCCAGCCGTCGGAGACCTTGTTCCGGCCTGCGCAGCGCGTGGAAGTTCCGGACACCCCGTCCTCGCCGGCGGCACCGGCCGATTCCCAGGGACCCGGGGCGATGTCCTCGTCTTCCGCGGGAGCGAAGGACGCGCCGGAGTCGGCCACCGAACGGTTGCTGGCCGCCAAGCGTCGCGCGCAGCAACGCAAGAAACCCTGACGCACCTCAGCGGCGGTGGGTCGGGCGGACTTTTGGGCTGGGTTGGAACGCCGCCGCGACTTCGCGGGCCAGCGAGCGGAGGCTGGGCGCGGTCTTCTTCAGGGCGGTGGATTCGCCCACATGGCCAACCAGGCTGTGAATCCCCACGATGCCGGCGGGCATTCGCCCCCCCAGGTCGACGCGTCCGGCGAGGATCATGGCGGGGCGCCCGAGGCGACGGCAGACCTCGAGCACTTGCCCAACCCCCTTGCCCATCAGCGTGGACGCGTCGGCGCTGCCTTCTCCGGTGATGACCAGATCGGCGGCGCGCACGAGGCGCTCCAGACGTGCGAGGCGGGCGAAGACGTCAAAACCCAACTCACGACGCGCGCCGAGAAAGGCTTGGAGTCCGAATCCAAGCCCGCCCGCGGCCCCGCAGCCCGGGTTGCGGCTGTCGAAGCCGAAGTCGCGTTTCACGACCTGCGCCAATCGGCCGAGGCAAGCGTCAGCCACCGGGAAGTCCTCGGGTCTGAGACCCTTTTGCGGACCGTACACCCGCGACGCGCCCAGGCGTCCCAGCAGGGGGTTGCTGACGTCCGTGGCCACCACGAAGCGGCAGCGACTCAGGGCGGGGCTGACCGGAGGTTTCTCGATGCGGGCGAGGCGGTCGAGCTGGGTCCAGCGCTGGAGTGCGTCGCCGGTGCGGTCGAGGAACCGCCAGCCCAAGGCGCGCGCGAGTCCGAACCCGCCATCGTTGGTGGCGCTGCCACCCACCCCGAGGAGGCAGGTGCGGGCGCCCGCGTCCACGGCTGCGCGGACCAGGCGGGCAACGCCCGTGGTATCGAGGTCGAACGGGTGGTGAGTGCCGCGGGCCAGGAGAGCCAGTCCGTTGGATTGCGCCGTCTCGAGGATCGCGATGTGCCGGGAAGGGGACCACCACCAACGGGCTGTCCGTGGAAGCCCCGCGGCGTCGGTGGTGCGCACCCGACGGGGACCCGCCTCGAGGAGTCCGCCCAGCACGGATCCGAAGCCGTCGCCGCCATCGCTCATGGGTAGAATTCGGAGGGAGTCTTGGGGGCGGGCGGCCCTCCATCCGGCTGCGATGGCCTGAGCCGCCCGGGCGGCGTCCAGAGTGCCTTTGAATTTGTCGGGGATGATCAGGAGGCGCATGCGCAGTTCCGGGCAACCCTTGCCGGGGTAGGGGCGAAAGAGAACCCCGAACATCGTTTCCGGCATCGATCAACGATCATCGACCGGCCGCGCTGCCGACCGGCCGGCTTCCGCCCAGCCGGCGCGCGCGTTGAACGGCCCCTGCGCCCAGACCTTGGGAAGGGAATCCTGAACTCCGAACGGGTGCGGCCTGCTGCCGCGCCCAGGCCTCGGGGAAGGGGAGGGAATAGAGAACGGTACCGCGGCGCTGTCTGCTGTTGCGCCCAGACCTCAGGGCGCGGGGCGGATGCCTTGCGGCATTTCGGCACACGGCTTGCTATCCCAGTCAGAACTGTGTTTGCCCCGACGTTGCTGCCGGTTTCCTGGAAGTGCTTTCCCGGTCAAGCGGGACATGGGAGTTCGTTGCCGCTGCCATCGGGGAGGAGAGGGCTAGCGCTAGTCGGGTACGCCATCTTCCTAGTGCTGCTTCCCGGTGCCTCCGCCGCCCAGTCACCGGCCAAACCGACTCTCGCAGGACAGGTGACCGCGGTGGCCTCGATCTCCCGCCTGTGGCCAATGCAGGTGCTCCCAGCGGTGGGGTTGATGCCTGCCGAGGAGCCGTCGCCCGAAATCGGCCCGATGGAATGCGATTGCGAGAGGACGGGGGTCCAGACCGACCTGGCCATCGTCGGCGAGGGGTACTTCCTGACGATGGAGCGATCGGCGGGCTGGGACCGCTTTCGGTTGGTGCGACAAGGTGGCTTCCGCCTGAACGAAGAGGGTTACCTGGTGAGTGTCCAAGGGGGACGCCTCCAAGCATTCGATCCTTCCGGGCGTCAACGGGAGGACCTGCGAATCTTCGCCGAGAGCCCTGCGCAGCCGAACCCGGCGACGCGTTGGTTCTCGGGTTACACCATCGACGCCCGTGGATCGGTTTTGGCGCAGTTCAGTGACGGCACCTCGAACGTGCTCGCGCGGCTCGGCCTCTGGTTTCCCGAGAACCCTGGGCGTCTCACCCGGGTCTCGGAGTGGGAATGGGAGGATTCTGACGCCTTTGACTCGATGGCCACGGCCTTCCGTCCGCTCCCAGACGTTGCTGGCAGAATCATCAATGGTTACCTCGAACGGCCTCGTCCAGGAATTCGAGTCACACCGATCGCCTCCAATCCACGCAGCCAAGGCGCTCCAGCCTCCCTGCGGGTCGGGATCGAAGGAATGTTGCACCTCGAGGGTCCCGGTTTCCTCGCGGTTCGTGATCCCGCCTCCGGCCGGCGCTACGTGACTCGCTGCGGTGCGCTCAAATGGGATCGCGACGGTTGGTTGGTCACGGTCCTGCGCGGCTATCGCGTCCAAGGATACGCTGAACGCGAGGCTAAGGACCTCGCCGACTTGCGTTGCGATGCCCCCCTTCCCACGCACGATCCCGCTGATCCGGGTGCCTGGCTGCATTCGGTCGAGATCGGCCTCGACGGGAGGTTGGAACAAAGGTGGTCGGACGGATCGAGCACCCACGACTCCCGCATTGCGATCCTGACGTTTCGACGTCCGGCGCGGCTTGCCGACGCGGGTGATTTCTTCTTTGAGGAAACTCCCGATGCCCTGCGAATCACGAACGGCGAACCCGGCGTACGGACGGTTCTTCACCACGGCGCAGTCGATCCGCGCTTCGTCATCCCGGAGATCCGTGCCCACGTGCAGCGCAGCAGCAGCTTTCAACAGCATGCCATTCAGCGCGTTGAGCGGGCGGATGCCCTCGCCATCACCGGGGCGGGTTTCTTCATTGTGAGGGATCCGCAGTCGAACAGGTACGCCGTCACCCGACTGGGAGAGTTCGAGTGGACGGCCGAGGGTACTTTGGAGACGCGCCCAGGTTGGCGGATCCAGGGCGTTGCGATCGAAGAATCCGGACAACCTCGTGACATCGAGATCCCGAGGTCCGCCCTTGCGGATTCCGAGGCGCGCATCGTCGTCGACCGCGAAGGTCAGGTCTGGGTAAGCCTCGGAACGGGTGAGGCGAGAGTCGTGTCGCGGGTCATTCTTGCGCGAATGCGCGATCCCACGACGCTGAACCCCATTGGCGCGTTGGGATATGACTGGCCCCACGCCGAACCTCCTGGTCCCGACTCCGGTCTGCGCTGGGGCTACCCGGGGTCGAACGGCCTTGGTTCCATTCAGATGGGTGCGCTGGAGCTTTTGTTCGACTCCGGAGAAGACCTGCCATCCCTCGACGGTCGGCAGGGGACCCAGGTGGACCTGTTCGGGATGCAAGAGCGCACGGCAGTGGTGGAGCGCTCGGACGACTTGGTTTCCTGGAAGCCTTGGGCCTCGTTCTCCGGCGGCAGGCAGGGTTTCGATCTCAACGAGTCCTGGACCTTGCCCGATGGCGCGTTGCGGTTTGGCCAGTCCGTGTTCGATATGAACGGTGACGCGGGGACGGGACGGTTCTACCGCTTGCGTATCCTCGATTCCACAAACCGGGGCGACGTCTACAGCCCGTAGTCGATCCCGAGGCGATCTCGCCCCGGCGCACTGCGCTGGCGGAATGCAGCGGAACCGGGTGGGAAGTTACAGAAGCGGAACAACCCGGGTCGCGGTGTATTTCACCATGGCCGCGCTATGAGTTCATCCTTCTGGACATCGAAACATGTCTGTCCGGCGCGTGCCGGAGGGGTCGTTCCTTCCACCGCTCCCCGGCGATCCCGGCCAGGGCCGGGCGCCTTGGCCGGGGGTGGT
>CAZYJB010000326.1:0-5512 GCA_964647675.1 uncultured Verrucomicrobiota bacterium
ATTCGACCACGTACGACGCACAAGACCTACGCCGAGGACATCACTACCGAACGCCCAAGCTATCCTACCGCCTGGAGACGGTCTTCAGCAACAAGCGGCGCATGACAAAAGTTGGTTGATGAGTCACGAACCGCGGGTGAAAGGCGGTTAGGATGAGCGCATGGTTCGACGCCCCTTGCTCTTGCATGCAAGCAAATATGGCTTCTGGGACTCATACCCAGGAGAGCTCTATGCGACCGGCGTACCACGGCGAGGGACAAGCATCGAGGTCTGAGTGAGCTCCCTGCACGGAGCGGATCCCGAGAGCCGTGACGAAGTGGGCGATAATTTGCCGAGGCATGACATGGCTGTGCGTGGAGTGTCTGGCGACTCCGACCGGCATATCCCCGGCGCAAACTGCTCCGAGGAGCCTAAGGCCTGACCATGGCGACCAGCTATGATCTGCGTCTCCGTCGAACGCTGTTTAGACTGCCTAAATGAGGCCCATTAAATTAGGGACAGACAAAATGGAGTTGATTGCCGGTTAGGCTGCAAGAACGTTAGGGAATGGACGAGTCCTCTGATGCCCCCGGGCCGGTTCAGTTTGGTCCCTCTCCGGCTTCGCCTGTCCCGCGCAGTTCCCACTCCCAAGGGAAATCACGCTCGTACCAGACCCGCTCCAGTCGACAACCGATCCCGGCCTGGCAGGAGCGTCTTTGGGCCCACCAACGTGTCCCGCTCTCGCCGGACAAGAAATACTGGTGGAGTGTCCATGTCCGGCGCTTCCTCAAGTTCGTCGAATCTCAACGCTTGCAAGGTCCTCCCGAAGTCCTGGCCAACGAATTCCTTCAGGATTTGGCAGTCCGACAGCCTCCGCCCAGCGATTGGCAGTTGGATCAGATCAGGCAGGCTCTGGAGGTTTTTGCCCGGGGCATCTCGCATTGGCGTTGGGCCAAGGATCGAGAAACTGGACGGGAACGCATCGCTTTCCGGTTGAAGCCCCCTGCTGGTCCTGATCCTGCAAGCGGTTCGGATGCTTCCGCCACCACTGTGCGCCCATCACAGCCGTTCGCACCGTTGGAGGGGAATCCGGGGATGGCGGCGTACCCGGCCGAGGTGCCCGACCCGGCGCCCGAGGAGCCCGAGATGTCGGACTCGACCGCTTCTGGTCAAGTAGTGGACGGCAATGAGGGCGCCATGGGCCTCGCCTGGCAGGACGAGTTTACGAAGATGATACGGATGAGGCATTACTCGATCCGTACCGAGCAGGCCTACCGGGATTGGATTGTGCGCTTCGTACGCTTTCACGGGGAGGCACCGCCGGAGTCGATGGGCGAGCCGGAGGTGCGGGAGTTTCTCGAATACCTGGTGGTGGCGCGAAACGTCTCGGCCAGCACGCAGAACCAGGCGTTCAGCGCGTTGCTCTTTCTCTACGAAACGGTTCTGGAGAGGCCGTTGGGCAAGGTTGGCGATGTGGTTCGCGCTCGCCGGCCAGCCCGTCTCCCGGTGGTCTTAAGTCGTGAAGAGGTACAACGGCTGCTTGGTAGTCTGGAGGGGACGCTCGCTCTGATCGCTCGCCTGCTCTACGGCACGGGCCTTCGCCTGATGGAGGGCCTGCGCTTGCGGGTCAAGGATGTGGATTTCGAGCGTGGCCTCATCACGGTACGGGAGGGCAAAGGGGACAAGGATCGGACAGTCATGCTGCCCGCTGCGTTGCGCGACGCCTTGAAGACCCATCTTCAGCGGGTGCGACTTCTCTGGGAATCAGACCGCGCAGCGGATCTGCCGGGGGTGTGGATGCCTGATGCACTGGACCGCAAATACCCGAACGCCGGCAAGGAATGGGCATGGATGTGGGTCTTCCCCGCCAAGAAGCTGGCGCTAGATCCGCGGTCCGGGGTGATCCGTCGGCATCACGCGCATGAATCCGCCCTGCAACGCGCGGTCAAGGTGGCGACGCGGCTGGCGCAGATTCACAAACCGGTCGGCTGCCACACGCTGCGCCACAGTTTCGCCACCCACCTCCTGGAGCGGGGCACCGACCTGCGCACGGTCCAGGAACTGCTGGGCCACAACAGCGTGGAAACCACGCAGATCTACACTCATGTGATGCAGCGGCCCGGCATGGGTGTGTTAAGTCCCTTGGATGATGGAACCCTGCTTGGGGAAGCAACTGTGCCCTACCGCGTCACCTGGAGTCCGGCAGCTCCGGCGTCGCACACACGGGTCGCGGCAGGAAGGAACGCCAAACCGTCCGCCGTATAGCATAAACAATTGCTAACCAGATGTTTAAATCATGTCTGAAAACTCTGATAGGCCCTGTTTTTGCAGAAGGGGCTGGATGGCTGGGCGCGAGGTGGGATCCCGCGGCTGCGGGACGGGGATGCTCGGATCTCTCCGCCTCGGCCAGTGCCAGAATCCCTCGCCGCAGGAGCTGTCGGAGTTTTCAGACAGGCTCCTATTCCATTGTACCGCAACTGGAGGTCGGGACACTTCGTGCCGGTCACTTCGCAGTCCGCAATCTGGTTGGTGCGGACGTAGTGCCGAACTATCTCAATTCTGATCCCTTCCGAGGTCCGGTGTTCGAACACCGCTATCTCGGATAAGATTCGGGGAGAGATTCCCATGCCTCGGCAGGATCGCAAGCGGCGAGAAGCCATAGAGCTCAGCCGAAAGTCCTAGATGCTGCCTGGGAGGTTGTGAGAATGGACGCGGACCGATCCCAGACGTTCGTAGGTCCATGAGTTCAGGTTGCCGGCCTGGGAAAGACTCTGACGGCGGCGGCTGTCCCCTCCGGCGCACCCGGCCCGGGGTGATTCCGGATCAATCCTGCGGGGGACCTTGAGCGGCCAGTGCTGAATCAGCGCGTCAGACGCCTTGACCAACCAGGCGTCCCGCCCGCGAAGCTCAATCACTCCGGACCGAGAGGAAGACTTCACGGCGTTGGCGGGGGACGGCCGAAGGCCGGAGGCTGTTGGACTACCGAGCGGGCGCCGGAACATCGGTTCAGAAGCGGGTCGCGCCCGGGCAGGGACGCTGGTGTCCGCCTGAACATCGGACCCTTCTAAACCATTGACGCGAAATCGGATGGGAATGGTGGCTGGGGACGGAATCGAACCGCCGACACGGGGATTTTCAGTCCCCTGCTCTACCAACTGAGCTACCCAGCCAGAAGCGGACGGCGATTGAGCCCGTCCGAATCCCGTCTGGCAAGCGGTAATTCGGGGCCATACTTCGCTGTTCCAGGATTCCATTTGCCGCCGGCGCAACCGCGCCCGTTAGGCTCTCGTCATGGAGGTTCGCGAAGCTCTTGTCGCCCTCAACCTCGTTGATCATGTCGGCCCGATCCGGCTCCAGAAGCTGCTCGAACGCTTCGGGGATCCACGCGCGGTCCTCGCGGCTGCCGAGTCGGAGTTGTTGACTGTAGACGGCGTCGGCGAAGGCACGGCGCACGCCATCGCGCACTGGGAATCCACGGTGGATTTGGCCGCTGAGTTGAAGCGCGCCAAGGCCTACGGCTGTCGAATCCTGATCCAGGACGACCCCGATTACCCGGAGCTGCTGCGCGAGATCTACGATCCGCCGATCGTGCTCTACTTGCGCGGTTCGCTGGAGGCTGCCGATCGCAATGCGCTTTCGATCATCGGATCGCGGCTATCCACGGCCTACGGCCTTGAAGCTGCGCGGAAGCTGGGATTCCAACTCGCACACATGGGTTTGGCAGTGGTCAGCGGCGGCGCGCGCGGGATCGACACGGCCGCGCACCACGGCGCCCTGGCAGCCAAGGGCCGCACGATCTGCGTGCTAGGCACCGGCATCAACCTGGCGTTCCCACCCGAGAACGCGGCACTCTTTGATCGCATCGCGGCGGAGGGCGCGGTGATCACGCAGTTCCCTTTCGACCGCGCCCCGGACCGCCAGACGTTTCCCATCCGCAACCGCATCGTGGCGGGCATGACGATGGGGAGCGTGGTGGTGGAGGCGAATCTCGAGAGCGGTGCGCTGATCACGGCTCAGTTCGCGAATGACTATGGCCGGCAGGTCTTCGCCGTGCCCGGCCGCATCGATTCGCCACGCAGCCGCGGTTGTCACGACCTGATCAAAAAGGGAGCAAAACTCTGCGAAGGTCCGGAGGACATCCTTGCCGAGTTCGAGTACCTGCAGGCGCAAGGCGTCAACCGCTCCGATCAGCAGGTGTTGTCGGGCCTCGACCCCAGCGCCGGCGCTGCATCCACGACCGCGAGAACGGCAGGGACCGCTACCGCGGCGGCCACGCTGTCCCTTCCGGTGTCCGCCACCGAACAACGCGTGCTCGAGGCCCTGGGGTTGGCAGACACGTCGATGGATGAGGTGATCCGCCAGAGCAACCTTCCGGCCGGAACGGTTTCCGCCACGCTGGCCGGGCTCGAAATCAAGCGGCTGATCCGACAATCGCCGGGAAAGCTGTTCCGCCGGACATCCGGATGAAGCGTTGTCTGGACCAGAGATTTCCTCGATCGCGGCGTTCAGGTTTTCCGGAATCCTCCGACATACTCCGATGTGAGCCGTTCTCGAACAACGATGCGTCTCCACAGTCGGGATTCCGGCGTTCCCCGGTCAGGGCGGCGCGCTGCACAGCCGGCGGGGAGCATGCTGCTCATCGCGGCGCTGGCTGCCTGGGGCACGTCCTGCGCGACGTCGCCGGAGCGCGAAGGGAATGAGGCGCGTATTCGTGCCGAGGACCTGACCGACGAGGTGCGTCAGACGGAGGCCGCGTTCGCCCGGACGATGGCAGACCGCGACTTCATCGCCTTCAGCAGATTCATCTCCGAGGATGCCGTATTCTTCTCCGGCCCGGAGCCGCTCCGTGGACGTCTGGCAGTGCTGGAGGGATGGCAGGCTTTCTTCGAGGGACCTACAGCGCCGTTTTCCTGGAAGCCGGGACAGGTGGAGGTGCTCGAGTCCGCGTCCCTGGCCATGACGTCGGGACCGGTCTTCAATCCCGAAGGGCGCCAAGTGGCAACCTTCACCTCCGTGTGGCGACGGGAGGGGCCGGGCGACTGGCGCATCGTCTTCGACAAGGGAAATCCTGTCTCCAACCTGCGCCCGACCGCGGGGAAGTAAGGCGGGGAGAGGTAAAGAGACGGGATCGCATCCCGTCAGGAATGCCACGGCCCGAGTTGGAGCTCGCGCCCCACCAGGCCGAAGGCTGAGCCGGAGGGGACAGAAGCGCGCCCAGATCCGTGCCTGTCGGCACCGAATATTCAAACCCGTCGGCTCAGAGTAGATTGGCTGCCATCTCGGCGAGGTCGGAGCGTTCGCCCTTGTCGAGGTGGACGTGGGCGGAAAGTGACTGGCCGCGGAACCGGTCGATGAGGTGCACGAAGCCGTTGGAGCTGGAGTCGATATAGGGATTGTCGATCTGCCACGGATCGCCAGTAAACACGATCTTGGTCCCCTGCCCCACGCGCGTGACAATGGTCTTCACCTCCAAAGGCGTCAGATTTTGCGCCTCATCAATGATCATGAACTGGTGGGGAATGCTGCGTCCACG
>CAZYJB010000327.1:0-5496 GCA_964647675.1 uncultured Verrucomicrobiota bacterium
GCGCCGAACGCGACGGGTTCGAGACCTACATGGTCACGCCCGACAAGGACTTCGGCCAGTTGGTCTCGCCCACCACGCGCCTGTGGAAGCCCGGCAAACAGGGAAGTCCGCCCGAAGTGCTGGGACCGGCCGAGGTCTGCGCCCGCTGGTCCATCCAACGCGTCGACCAGGTCATCGATATGCTCGGCCTCATGGGCGACGCGTCGGACAACATCCCCGGCATTCCCGGCGTTGGCGAAAAGACGGCGGCCAAGCTCCTCGCCCAATACGACACCCTCGAAGGCGTGCTGGCCCACGCCGCCGAGATCAAGGGCAAGCTCGGGGAATCCGTCCGCGCCAACGCCGAGCTCGCACGCGTCAGCCGGCAGCTCGCCACCATCATCCTCGACGCCCCTGTGGCCGAGGATTTCGCCGGCTTCGCGGTGGGACCCCGCGACGATGATCAATTGCGCGCCCTCTGCGTGGAGTTCGAATTCAACAGTCTCGGTCGCCGCCTGTTCGGGGATGCGTTCAAGGCCGGACGTGGCACGCCGCTCCCCGCCGCATCGAGTCCACCGTCCAAACCCAAAACCCGCGCTTTGAGATCCGATGTGGACCAGCAGGATCTCTTCGGCGCGCCGCCCGGCTCCGAGCCGGCCTCGGTCCAAGCTGCAGCGGACAATCCTCCATCCCCGGCCGAAGATCGGCCGGGCGCGGACCCGGCGCCCGGCACGCCGGCGCTGCCAACGGCGGCGACCGTTCCACACGCCTATCGGCTGGTCACCACGCGGGAAGAACGACTCGCTCTCGTCGAGATCCTTCGAAAGCAAGCCGCCTTCTGCTTCGACACCGAGACGGACGGGCTGGATCCCAAGACCTCGAGCCTCCTCGGCATCGCGATCGCCTTCGAGCCCGGTCGCGCGTGGTATGTCTCGACGCGGGAGAGCGACGACGAACCCGCCACTCCGGCCTCGGTGCGGGCGGTGCTCGACGACCTGGCGCCCGTGTTCAGGGACGGGCGCATCGAGAAGGTCGGGCACAACCTCAAGTTCGACCTGCTCATGCTGCGCTGGCAGGGACTCGAGGTGGCGGGACCGTTCTTCGACACCATGATCGCGCACGCGCTGGCCGAGCCCGAACTGCGGCACGGCATGGACTATCTCGCCGAAGCGCTGCTCGGCTATTCGCCCATCCCGATCGACCGCCTGATCGGCCCCAAGGGCGACGGTCAGAAGACCATGGCCCAGGTGCCGATCACCGACGTGGCCGAGTACGCCGCCGAGGACGCGGATGTGACCTGGCAGTTGCGGGACCGGCTCATGCCCATGCTGGCCGAGCGGCAACTCCAACGTGTGTTCCGTGACGTGGAAATGCCGGTGCTCCCAGCCATCGTGGCGATGGAATACCACGGCATCCGCCTCGACACCGCCGCGCTGTCCCAGTTCAGCGGGGAACTTGCCGCCGACATGATCCGCTTCGAAGCGGAGATCCACCGACAGGCCGCGCGCGAATTCAACGTGAATTCGAACAAGCAGCTCGGCGAGGTGCTCTTCGACGAATTGAAACTGGTCGAAAAGCCGAAGCGCACGCCCTCGGGCCAGTACGCCACCGACGAACAGACCCTGGCGGCGATCGCGGGGCTGCATCCCATCGTTCAGACCCTGCTCGACTACCGGTCCGTGGCCAAACTCAAGTCCACCTATGCCGATGCGCTGCCCGGCGCGGTCTTCGCCGGCACGAGCCGCGTGCACACCACCTTCCAACAGGCCGCCACCGCCACCGGCCGCCTGAACTCCGTCGATCCCAACCTCCAGAACATCCCGATCCGCACCGAGCGCGGGCAGGAGATCCGGCGCGCGTTCATCCCGCGTGAAGGCTGGCGCCTGCTCTCCGCCGACTACTCGCAGATCGAGCTGCGCATCATTGCCTCGCTCGCGCGCGAGGAGGCGATGATCCAGGCGTTCCGTGACGGCCACGACATCCACCGTGCCACCGCGGCGCTGGTGTTTGGCGTGGCGCCCGGGGAGGTCACCCCCGAGATGCGGCGGCGGGCCAAGATGGTGAACTTCGGTATCGCCTACGGCATCTCCGCCTTTGGGCTGTCGCAGCGGCTCGGCATCCCGCGCAGCGAATCCGCGGCCATCATCGAGCACTACTTCGCCAGCTACCCGGGCATCCGCCGCTACATCGACGAGACCATCGCCTTCGCGCGCGAGCACGGCTTCGTGCAGACCCTCACCGGCCGGCGCCGGTACCTGCGCGATATCCGATCGGCGAACGCGACCACGCGCGGCGCCGCGGAACGGAACGCCATCAATACCCCGATCCAGGGCACCGCCGCCGACATGATCAAGCTGGCGATGGGCCGCATCCACGTGGCCTTCGCCGCACGCAACCTCCGCTCCCAACTCCTCCTCCAGGTGCACGACGAACTGGTGTTCGATCTGCATCCGGACGAGGAGCCCATGGTGCGCGATCTGGTCCTGTCCGGCATGCGCGACGCCCTGCCGCTGCCCGGCCAGGTGCCGATCGACGTCGGGATCGGCACCGGCACCACCTGGCTCGAGGCGCACTGACCCGCGCTCGCGTCCCTCCACCGGACTGTGCCAACGTCGGCGCACCAAGGAACCGCCCGAAGGCATGCCGCTGCCCCGCCATAAAACCAAGATCGTCGCGACCATCGGACCCGCGTCCGAATCGCCCGAAATGCTCGCGCGCCTCATCTACGCGGGCATGAACATCGCCCGCCTCAACTTCTCGCACGGCGATTTCCCAGGTCACCAGGAACGCATCACGCGCCTCCGCGAGGCGGAGCGGGTCACCGGTCGGCGCGTGGCAATCCTCGCCGATCTCCCCGGACCCAAGATGCGCGTGGGCGAGATCCGCCCCGAACCGGTCGAGCTCAAGGCCGGCGATCCGTTCACCCTGACGACGGAGCCCATCGAGGGGGACGCGCGCCGCGTGAGCGTGACGTTCGAGCCGCTGCCGCGCGTGGTGCGCCCGGGCAATCATCTGTTCCTCAACGACGGGCTCATCCAACTCGAGGTGCGCAAGGCCCGCGGGCCGGAGGTCGAATGCGTGGTCCTGGTCGGAGGCGAACTTCGCTCACGCAAGGGTCTCAATCTGCCGGGGATCGACCTCGGCATCAGCGCCTTCACCCCCCGCGACCGCGAATGCCTCGAGTTCGCCATCCGCGCGGGAGTCGACGCGGTCAGCCAATCCTTCGTCGAAGGCGCCGCCGATCTACACGCCGTGCGGGACGCCGCGCGCGCCGCCGGCCGGGTACCCTTCCTCATCGCCAAGATCGAGCGCTCCCGCGCCCTCGACAACCTCGACGCCATCCTCGCCGCCGCGGACGGCATCATGGTCGCACGCGGCGATCTCGGTGTGGAGGTCCCGATCGAGTCGATTGCCATCACGCAGAAACGCCTCGTCGCCAAAGCCAACCTCGCGGGCAAGCCGGTGATCACCGCGACGCAGATGCTCGAGTCCATGGTCACCAGCCGCCTGCCGACCCGCGCCGAGGCCACCGACGTCGCCAATGCCATCCTCGACGGCACGGACGCCGTCATGCTCTCGGCCGAGTCGGCGATGGGCCGCTTTCCCGAGGACGCCGTGCGCATGCTCGCGCGTATCGCCGAGGCGGCGGAAGCGGGGCGTCCTCAGACGCACCTGCGACACCTGCAGGCCACTTGCGCCGCCACCGCTCCCAGCACGCCGGGCGAGCGCTTCGCCGAGGTGATCGAGCAGGCGCTGGACTCCGTTCCGTGCGCCACGGCGCTTGCCCCCACCAAGACCGGCACCACGGCGCGCCTCATCTCGCGCTTCAAACCGCGGGTCTGGATCACGGCGCTCAGCGCCGATCCCGCGGTCTGCCAGGCGCTCCAGTTCTCCTACGGCGTCCATGCCATCCAGCAGGCGGACGACCCCGAGGACTGGCGGGCATTCGCCCGCCAGTGGACGCGGGAGCAGGGCCTCGTGGGCAACCACGCGCTCCTCGTCGCGGGCCCGTCTGCGCGCAACCCGCAATCGCACCATCGCCTCGAGTTCCTGCCGCTGGGCGATCCGTCCGGCGAACCCACCGAAGTTCCGGGCTGATCCGATTCCCGCGCCCGCCGCTGCGATCCACGACGCTCCATGCAACCGCTACCCCATCACCGTCTCCGGGTCTTCCCGCTGGCCGAACGCCGCAGCCTCACGCGCGTCGAGGATATCCTCATCCACCCGGATTCCCCCCCCGCGCTGCTCTCCGACACCGCCGCCTCCCAGGTGGAATGCGCCGCCGCGGCCATCCGCTCCGCGCGCGAACGCGGCGCGTCGGTCATGCTCATCTACGGCGCCCACCTGCTGCGCAACGGCGCCGCGCTGGTCCTCGACCGCCTCATGGCCAACTCGTGGATCACGCACCTCGCCACCAACGGCGCGGGTTCCATCCACGACTGGGAATACGCCTGGCTCGGACGCTCCACGGAGAAGGTGGAGGACAACGTGGAGAGCGGCACGTTCGGGACGTGGGATGAAACGGGCCGCAATCTGCACCTCGCCCTGCTGTCGGGCGGCATCGAGGGCCGCGGCTATGGCCTGTCGGTCGGCCGGTTCATCGTGGAGGACGGCTGCACGCTGCCGCCTCCCGAGGGTCTCGCCACCATGGTCGCCAACTTCCCCGCCGACCCTCTGGCTCCGGCCGCTGTGGAACTGCTGGCCGCGATGCATCGACACGGCCTCGGCGCGGGTCGTCACGAGGTGGTGCACCGCTGGAAGCACGCCTCCATCTTCGCCACCGCCTACCGGCACGGCGTGCCCCTCACCGTCCACCCAGGGGTCGGCTACGACATCGTGGCCTGTCATCCCATGTTCAACGGCGCCGCAATCGGCCGCGCCGCCGAGATCGACTTCAAACTGTTCGCCGGCGCTGTCGAAAACCTCGACCACGGCGTCGTGCTCAACGTGGGCTCGGCCATCATGGGTCCCCAGGTCTTCGAAAAGAGCCTCAGTTGCGTGCACAATCTGCGCCATCAGGACGGGCGCTCCAACGTCACCGGCCACTCGATCTACGTGGTCGATCTTCAGGACGGCGGCGGCTGGGATTGGTCACGCGGTGAGCCACCGAAGACCAACGCGGCCTACTACCTTCGCTTCTGCAAGAGCTACTCGCGCATGGGCGGCAGCATGCATTACGTGCAGGCAGACAACGCGGCCTTCATGCATGCGCTGTGGAAGGCGCTGAGCGTTTGAGCACGGAAGGTGGGGTGAGGCGCCCCTGCCGAGCCGCTCCGCCACGGTTGACACCACCTTTTCACCACACCCGCGGCGCCCCAGGGACGTGGCGCCCCACCTTTCATGCACCCCACACGGCGATCCGGGACGGTGCACCCTACCCTTCGCGGCTCATCGCCTCCGCCACGGCCACCGCTTTCCGCACGGCGCGCGACTTGTTCACGGACTCCTGGAACACGCCTACCGGAGTCGAGTCGTGCACCCAGCCGCCCCCTGCCAGGACATGCACATTGCCCTCCT
>CAZYJB010000328.1:0-5491 GCA_964647675.1 uncultured Verrucomicrobiota bacterium
TGGCGCACAAGGGCGCCTTCGACGAACACGACAACTGGCTGCGGACCTGGACCTATCTTGGATCCCGAGGATTCACTCCGCGCATCCGCAACGAGGTCGTGCTCGGCAATTCCTTCATCGAGGGCGATACAACGTGGTCGGCCACCAACATTTATCGCCTCACCAAGTACGTCTACGTGCTGAGCAACGCCGTGCTGCGCATCGAACCTGGGACCATCATCCGCGGGGCCAACGGAACGGCGCCCAATTTCGGGACGCTGTTCATCGCACAGGGCGGGAAGATTCTCGCCGAGGGCAAGCCCCATGCCCCGATCGTCTTCACGTCCGAAGCCGATGATCCCCTCGATCCCGATGACATGATGCCCACCGATCGTGGATTGTGGGGAGGCCTGGTCATCATGGGGCAGGCCCGTGTCAACAAGGCCGTGAATGCCGCCGGAGACGCGGCCAGTCCGAAGTACGAGGTTTTCGAGGGCCTTGAGGACATCCAGATCCACGGACAGTATGTCCATCGCTTTGGAGGCGCGAACGACGACGACAGCTCCGGCGTGTTGCGGTACGTCTCGGTGCGCCATGGCGGCCAGCGGTTGAGCCCCGACAAGGAAATCAATGGCGTCTCCTTCTGCGGTGTCGGGCGCGGCACGTTGGTCGAACACGTGGAGTCTCTTGCGTTCGCCGACGACGGCTTCGAGTTTTTCGGTGGCGCGGTCGATACCAAATACCTGGTCAGCGCGTTCAACGACGACGACGCCTTCGATACCGACATGGGGTGGAGCGGCCGGAACCAGTTCTGGTTCGCCATCCAGTCCAACGACCGGCGCGACAACGGTTCCGAACAGAACGGCGAGCCGAACGAACGGAACGACGGCACCGGAATCCCTGCCGCAACCTACCAGATCTATAACGCGACGCTGATCGGCGCAGGCGCGGGCGCGGGTGGGACGCCAAATAATCACGGCATGTTGCTGCGCCGATACCTGCACGCAGGCTGGTACAACAGCATTTTCACTGACTTCAACGGTCAGCCCCTCAACGGTGGCGGGCCCCAGAGCGGGGCCGTTCCGATGCTGGCTGACAATCTCTGGTGGGGCTTCGCCACCCCGATCTTCACGAACGCCTTCTTCGTGGATGGCTCGTTCAACAACAGCACCAATGTGGATCCGCAGTTGCGCGGCATCAGCCGGGACCAGAATCGACACCTCGATCCCCGACCCGGCGACGCGAGCCCCGCTTTGACCACCCCGCGTCGTGCACCCCGCGACGGATTCTATTCAGCCGCGGACTTCAAAGGCGCCTTCGCTCGCGGGAATTGGGCGAGCGATTGGACAGCCCTGGCCCAGTACGGCGTACTGACCGCAGCGGGGGGTGGCAATCTCGTGCCCCAAGCGGATACCAGACCCGCGGAAATCCGATTCTCCGCAGGGTCGGTTGTGGACGGCCAGCTGGAGCTGACCTGGGAGGGCGGAGTGGGACCCTTCGTCGTCCAAAGCAAGGAGGCGCTTTCCGCAGTTGGCTGGACGGACCTTGAAACCGTGACCACGCGGTCGGTTCGGATTCCAGCCGCGGGTGCGACAGGATTCGTGCGAATCCACGACGCGGGACAGTAGTCTCGAGAGGGGCTCCGGGTTTTCCGCGGAGCTCCCCATGGTTTCTGAACGGCCACGCCGCGGACGATTCCGTTGCGTGGCTCTTCACTTTTGCCACGCCCTCCTGAGCGCCGCGGTGCGCCCATTCGCCGGACCGCACGTGCCGCGGTCGTGCCTGCTGGCGTTCGCCGTCCGGGATGTCGCCGGCTCCCGTGCAACGTTCGCGGTGCCGAAGGGATCGACCAGGAGGCCGGGAAACGAAAGGCCCGGCCAATGGAAGGCCGGGCGGGAACCGAGGGGCAGGATGACCGGTGATCAGTAGTCGAGTGCCATGGAGTCGAGTACGACCGCCCGATCCACGCGATCCTGCGCCTGCAAGTAAAATGGCTCGAGGAAGCTGAAGTGACTTCGGTTGAGCGGCGCCCTCTCATCCATCGCCGGAACCGCCGCCGCCGCCGCGCTGGCGCCCGGGTTGAGATGCTTCCAGACGGCGATGAGTGCGTGGGTTAGGCAGTCCGTGAGCGCCCGGCGGCGCTCACGCCGGAACCGCCGGACCTGCTCCGGCACCAAGCCTGTATCAGAAATCGAAGTGCCGATGAGCACTGGGTCCACGTCGAGCCGGCGCACGATGTCGATCGAATGATACATGCCCTGCAGGTAGCAGTAAGTCATGATCACGAGAAGCTCGTCTGCGTCGCGCTCCGCCTCGGTCGCCACCGTGAGGTTCAGCCACGAACTGCCGCATCCCCGTATCGCCGATGCGCGAGCCATGCGAAGCAAATGCTCCCGAGGAACCATCGAGGAGAGGTCCGCAGGGAATTGGGGACGACCAGACCCATGCAGAAGGTCGGCGCTGGTGCTGACGCCAGCGGTCTGCAGTCCTGATTCGGCGCTCGTTCTCATACGCCATGCAGGGTGGCCCCACGCGACGCCACCTTCGTGTCACCAAGGTGACAATCCTGTCAACAGCCTAGCCTCGCTCGGCCTCGTCCGGCAACCCGGATTCCATGGCAGTACAGGAATGAGATCGCTCGCAAAGGAAGACGGTCTCCGCTGCGAAGACCCTCGTCGTCAGGCGAACCGAAGGCCCAGTTGGTCGGCCGCCCGCGCCAAGTCCCGACCTGAGGCCGGCAGGGTCATCATGAGTTGCTGCCGGTGCGCCTTGACCCAACTCGACGCCTTGGCCCCCGCCCGAATCATGGTTCCGAGTCCCAGCAGACTGCGCCACTCAGCCCTCCTCTCGCTATTGTAGTCGGTGAGGACATCGCGTTTGGACCGATTTGCAAGGACGTCGACGAGGCGACGAGCAAGATCGGATGCCTCCAGGATGCCAATGTTCATACTCTGCATGCCGAGCGGAAGCGCCTGATGCGCGGCGTCGCCCGCCAGCCAGACGTGATCCGTGCCGAATGCCACCGCGACCTGCGGCTGAAAGGTGACCTCAGCGGCCCATGAAACTTCTCGAATGCCTCCTTCATACCAGGGAGCGCGAAGTCGGATCCGCGCCTCCAAATCCGGCACTCCCCCCGAGGCACCGACGCTCGCGGTCCCGCCGGGAGCCGACCGGCGGCTCGCGCCAATGCCCGGATCCGCTCCGGTCTCGAGGCACCAACGACTCCCCGAGGATGGAAGTGGCCAGTACCCGTCGATCGAACCCGGGTTGAAAGTGACCCGGGCCTCCTTCGGGGATTCTCCGGCCGCTCCGATCTCTAACATCTCGTAGACGTGGGCCGGACCCGCGGTCTCCAACCCGATTCCCAGCGATTGGCGTACGTGGGAATGCGCGCCGTCGGCCGCGAGGAGAAACGAAGATCGGATCTCACGTACGCGAACGACGGCGTCCTCGGTGCGGGCGCAGGGATAGCCCACGGAATTCAGTCCAATCTCCTCGACCGCCGAGATCACCGCATGCTCCTCCTGGTGCAGGGTGTCGAGCCGGTGACCCCAGTGAATCCGGACACCATGCCGCGTCAGTTCCTCCTCGAGGCGCAGCTCCAACCGATCCTGGGGAAGCGCCCAAAGTCCACCTCCCTCGGGCGCTGAACCGAAAGGAAGGGAGACCGAGGCAGTCCGCAGGCCTTGATCGTAGTACCCCACCCCGGTCACGGGCAGGGATTCCTCATAAGCGCCAGCGCCGAGGCCGAGTGCACGCAGGCAATCCATGGTCGCCGAATGGATGCCACACGCGAAGCTCGCCTCGGAGGGCCGCCGTGCGCGATCCACGATCTCGACCGGAACCCCGGCCTTTGCAAGGGTAAGGGCCGCCACCAGTCCGCACGGTCCTGCCCCCACGACGAGAATGTCCGTCTTGGATGGAAGGGGCTTCATGGCCTTTACCATGGCGGTACTCGCGAATGTCGCAAGGCGCCTGGGGCGGAACACGGGTTCGGGCGGGCGGGCGGGGTCGAGAGCCCGACAGACGCCCCCCGGGCGGAATCCAGACATCCCGCGGATTGGCCCTCACCCTCATGCCGACACCAGCACTTGATATCGAAGACCCCCGCGGACTCGTCACCTGGCTTCGCGAGACTGGGAGGCTGGATCAACATGAACCGGTCGGCGTGGAACGATTGGCGGGCGGAGTGTCGAACCGCGTCGTGCGCCTGACCCGCAGCTCCTCCGGCGAGCAATGGGTACTCAAACAAGCCCTCGCCAAGCTTCGGGTCGACGTGGAATGGCATTGCCCCGTCAATCGCGTCCACCGCGAGGCCCTCGGCATGCAGTGGCTCGCGAAACTCGCCCCCGCCGGCACGATTCCGCGCCTGCTCTTCGACGATACGGAACATCACGTCATTGCCATGGACGCCGTGCCCTCTCCGCACTCCAACTGGCGGGAGGACCTCATGCGGGGAGCGATCGACGGCACTGACTTCACCAGGGCTGGCGCCCTGATCGGAAGCGTGCACCGGCGCTCTGCAGTCCACCGGGCCGAGCTCGAACAAACCTTCGCCGATCGAACGATCTTCGAAGTGCTGCGCCTCGAGCCGTTTTACGAATATACCGCCCGCGCCATCCCGGGCATGCAGGGCTTCCTGACCAGGTTGATCGAAGAAACACGATCGGAAGCCCATGCGCTCGTCCACGGCGATTTCAGTCCCAAGAATCTCCTGCGCACGCCGGATAAACTGATCCTCGTGGACCACGAGGTCATTCACTGGGGCGATCCGATGTTTGACCTCGGATTCTTCGCAGCCCACGTGCTTTGCAAAATGCATGCTGCCGAAAGCAACCGGGCTGAACTTCAGTCGGGCCTGGCGGCCTTCCGCAGCAGCTACCTCGCCGCATCCTCGAACGGAGAAGCCGTAACCCTCGCTCCTGAAAGCGAAGGCCGTGCCGCCCGCCATGCGCTCGCCTGTTTCGCCGCGAGGGCGGTGGGACGGTCGCCGGCCCCCTACCTCGACAAGACCCAAAGGCAATCGCAGGCCGCAATGGCCCTCGCGCTCGCGGCTGAGCCCATCCCCAACCTCGAGGAGCTCACCCAACGTGTTGATCGAGGATTGAGACGGGGGCCCACCTTATCGCGTTGAACGACTGGGCAGAAACTACCCTCAAGCACGATTGACCGGTACCGATGTAGGAGAACTGGTTGCGAAGGCGGAGGTTGGGAGCATTCTGGATTTTTTTGCCTTGCTCCTGATGTTGTAGGTTCCCTAACCTCACCCCCAAAGAGCAACAAGCGCCGCGCATGCAGTGCGCTTGGGTTGGACTCGAAAACCCGTCACCAGGCCGCCACCGAACGGTAGGCATGCCAGGTGTAGAGGGTTCAGAATGGGTAGGTCGGAGGAAGCCACTCGAAGAGCTCAGTTCTGGGGAAGTATGCCGGGCACCGGCATTGCGGGGTGCCGATCCGAGGGTGGACTCCTGTTGAGGCCGTGTTACATCAGAAGAAATCGTTATCCTGCCAG
>CAZYJB010000329.1:0-5486 GCA_964647675.1 uncultured Verrucomicrobiota bacterium
CCGTGGGAACTGAAGTTGAAACTGCTGGGCGCATCGGTGGGACGATTGAACTGGAACTCGCTGAAGGTCACGTAGCCCCGCGCCGGAACGGTGGTTCCCGCGGGAATCCGGAACTTTTGCGGACGCCCACGGTCGTCGGAAATCCACCACGACCCAATCGGCGCGGGCGAGTCCGTGGGATTGTGCAATTCCACCGCATCCACCAGAGGCGGGTCGGTGTGGGCGAGCACTTCGCTGATCACCACCGCGACCAGGTTGAGAGCCGGATCGTCCGCTCCCGGCGACCCGCCTGCGACCGAACTCGCACGCCAGCTCGTGGGGCTATTCGGGTCGGGATTCACCGAGGCCTGGACCGGCACCAGACTGAATCCCTGTCCATCGGCCGCCTGCGGCCAGGGCGGGCGTGTCCCGTAATCCATTGCAAACAGCGGTGCGCCGGACGCATGAACCACGGTGAGCCGTTCGCCCGAGTTGGACAACCTCCCCTGATACGTGCCCGCGATGGCCCGGCCGGGATACCGCGAGGCGAAGGCGACCGGATCACGCACCAGCACGGCGAAGGCCCCGGCGGGCAAACGGGTGCCATTGGGAAAACGGAAGGCGATGCCATTGGTGAATCTCACGCCGCTCAGGTCGAGCGAGGCGCGCCCGACGTTCTTCAGTTCGATGAACTCGAAATCGTCGCCTTCGCGGTCGACGGCTGCGGTCGGATTGTAGTGAACCTCCGTGATGAACAGCTCGGTGAAGCTTTGTGCCAGGGTGAACTCGGCATCCGCCAGCGCGCTCCAAGACCCGACGTCGTAGGTGCGCGCCTTCACGTTGACGGACTCCGTCAGCGAAAGGGGTTGCGAGTACGCCCGCGCCGAGGCGGCGATCGCGCCGCCGGGCGCCCGAGGATCGGAACCGTCGAGCGTGAAGTAGACCGGCTTCCCGGAGGCGGCCATCAGCAATCCGAAGCCCGGGTTCACGACTCCGCCGTGCTGGTTGAACTGGGGCGGCGTCAGGGACGGGTAGACGCCATCGGTGCGGAGCTGTTGAAGAACGATGGCCGTGCGCCGGTTGATAAAATCGAGATTCGCGCCCACCGCTGGCAGCCAGTCGTCATTGCGATTGAAGGGATCTGAGGGGCGTTTGCTATCGCCCCAGCGCGCCGACTCCGCGACCACCGCGCGATCGATCTCGTTGCGACGCCGCTCGTAGAGCGCGCGCGCGCGTTCCGGAGTGAGCACCCCGCCATTTTGCAGGTGCCGATGAATGCGGTCGCCCGCCAGGATGCGGAATTCGGGCGACGCCAGGAGCCTCTGCCAGAGCCACTGGGGATTGCTCTTGGTCACCGAATCGTTCCCGGCGGGATACGGTCCCGTCCGATCGGCGTTCACGTCGAGCAACGTGTGTTCGGCGTCGTGGACGAAGAATTGGAACCCGCGGTCGCGCGCGGTGCGATTCCAAAGGCCGAAGAAGTTGTTCGGACTCGTGTTGCCGAGAAAGTTCGAGATCGGCGCGTCGAGATTCCCGCCGTAAAGGATCACCAGCATGTAATCGATCAGGTTCACCGGATCGATGTACACCGGGTAGTCGGGGTTCCGCGTGCCATCCGGATTCAGCCCCAGCAACCGCCGGTATTTGACGTCGTCCACGCCCGCCTTCGCGAGACTGTAGAGGTTGGTCCAACCGGCCATGGTGCCGTCGGTGGCATTGATGGTGTAGGGCCCGGCCTCGACCTTGATGACGTCGTAGTCCGTTGCGTCGCCACCGAAATAGGTGGCGCCATAACTGGCCTCGGGACGCTCGCAGGTGTTGTAGACGCCCCAGTATTGGCCGTTGAGATACAGGTGGTAGTAATCCCCGCGTTCGCCCTGGCTGCCCATGGCGAGTTGCAGATCCCGGTTGAACTGGTCGCGCAGAAAGGTTCCGCGCCCGTCGCCCTGAAAGCTCCACGAGTAGTTCTGGAAGGTGCGCAGATCGAATCCGTCGAAATCGTCGGTGCCGCCATCGCCGAAGAGCGGGAAGGTCAACCGGCCGGGACCATACTCCTGTCGGAAGAAAAACCGGAACGCGTGCTTCGGATTGCCCGTGCTCCGACTGAAGCCGCCGCGGATGCGGATGCCGCCGTCGACCTGGAATCCGTCGCGTCCGTCCGGGTAGACCAGTTCCAGCGACATGGGTCGCTCCCAGGTACGGCCGTCCTGGCCAGGATTCGCATAGATGCCACGCAGTGGATCGAACAGATCCGGCAGATGCATGGTGACAAAGAACGACGGCAGCGACTTGAGGTCGTTGACGATCGTATCCCGATAACGCGGGTCGTTGACCACGTCCGGATCCATGCCGTAATCGCGCGTGTTGGAACCCCACGAGGAAGGCCAACCCGGCGGCGGCGCCCCGGTCGGCGATTGCCGGATGACGTCCTGCGCGAAGGCGTAGGTGTGCGTGTCGACATTGGACGGCAGCCAACCGGCGCGGAACGCGGCCGCGCGCACCAGGGTCGTGCCGGCGATGCGGATGGGCCCGCTGTACACGAGACCCGAAGTCGCAGTGGGTGGCGTGCCATTGGTCGAATAGCGGATTTCGGCATTCGGCGTTTCGGTCGTGATGACGAGGTCAAAGGGGGCCTCGTAGAAGCCGCGGTCGATGTTGAAGCGCGTATCCTCCACGCGTGAGGCGAACCCGATGCCGTTGGCGGAGCCCGGGGTGGGCGGATTGAAGAACCGAAGTTCGCCCTCCGCATTGTATCCGAAGGAGACGTTCGCTTGCTGCGGCGGGAACTCGGGAGCGAACTCCACCGCCGTGGACTCGGCGCCCGGCGGGTAGAGGCCGAGGTACTCACCGTTGTCGCTGAGGCGGAAGTTGGTATGGAGATTCGCGCCCGCGACCGCGCGGTCCTTGCCGGAGGCGAATACGATCAGGTAGCCGCCTCCCGCGACGCTGGTCGCCGGAAAGGTCCAACGCGCCGGCGCCTGCGCATCGTCGGACAAGGTCCATCCCGCCAGCGACTGCGCGACCGCCGTCGTATTTCGGATCTCGATCCAGTCTTCGCGATCGCCGTTCTCGTCGACGATGGACGAAGAATTCGAGGCGAGAAACTCCGTGATCTCGAACGTGGCTGCTCGAATGACGTCCGTGGTCAAGGCACTTCCCAGAAGCCACGCGGCGAGTCGCAGGAAACGATACATGAGGCTGCCAGATTAACACACGGCCCTGCGCGGCGCACGTCCGGGATCACGGGGCGATCTCTCCCGAAAGTGTGGCCTCGCCCGTCGCGGTGGGAGGACGGATCCGGTGGTACTGGTCGATGGCCGGTTCGCGGAGCGTGAGGTCCCCGCCGCCCGGCCATGAAATCCTCAACTCATCCACTCGCGTGGCGTCGCCCAGCCCAAAATGTGCGACGGCGGCGTGCTGGGAGCGGTGGGAATCTCCCGAGGTGATGACCCGCACCGACCGCCGCTCCGCGGCCTTTAGTTCGACACGAACGCCGAGCGATGATGCGCCCCGACCACCCTCGGCAATCTGGATACCGATCCAGTGATGGGGCGACACCAGTTCGTTGCGGAGGAAACGCAGGTTCTGCCGTGACTGCGGCCAAGGCTCGAATCCAGTCAACACGAGGTCCACACGGCCGTCGCCATCGAAGTCGTCGGCGACCACATTCCGGGAATCCTCCTCGTACGCGATGCCGAAAAGATGTGCGACCTCGAGGAATCGGCGGCCCTCGCGGTTGAGGAAAAACCGATTCTTATCGTAGCCGCCGTACGACTGACCGCGCCCGCGTGTACGGCTGAATTTCGACATGAAATAAACGTACGCGACCGGATTCTCGTTGGTGCCGCCCACATAGGTGTCGTGGAGCCAATAGTGGGATTCGTAGTCCTCCACCGATTCGCGGCTTTCCAAACCGTTGGTCACGTACACGTCCGGATGCCCATCGTTATCGACGTCCGGCGACGCACAGCCCCAGGCCCAGCCTGCGGCGGCGATTCCCCAGTCGCTCGCGCTCTCCACGAACGTCCCGCCTGGGCGCCCCAGATAGAGGCGATTGCCATGGGTCATGGCCCGGCGCCCATCGCGATTCATACCGGCACCCTCGCGCCACAATCCGAGACGTTCCAACCGGCTCGCGGTCGCCGAGGTCATGCCCATCATCAAGACGTCCAGACGCCCATCGCCGTCGAAATCGGCGAAGGTATGGCCCATCCCGAAGGCGCGACGCTCGGGTATGAGCGCCGACGTACGGTCGACAAAGGTGCCCCGGCCACCGCCTTGCAGCACATCGATGCCGGCGAAGTCGTTGACGAGCACGAGGTCCAGGGCGCCGTCGCCCGCAAGATCCACCAGGGACGCCGCGTAGGTTCGTCGGTAAACATGAGGTTCGAGGCCAGCCATCTGCGTGCCGTCCTGGAAGGTCCCGTTTCCGTCGTTCAGGAGGAGCACCGAGCGATGCCCATCGCGCGCGTCGTCAAACGGCGCGGGCATCAGGCCGAGTTCGTAGGGCACCTTGTATTGCGCGAGGTAGAGATCCAGATCGCCATCCGCATCGACATCGCCGGCCGTGAGGGCCATCGGATAGGCGAGCGGCGCGGGTGGATTCCACGCCGGCTCAAGGGGTCCTGGGAACACACCTCCGGGACTTCCTCGCACGAGTCGCAGCCCCTCATGGCGCATGACGAGCAGGTCGACGAGGCGATCCCCATCCACGTCGGCAAGCACCGCCGTCGAGATCAATCCAGGATCCTGCACGCAGAGTCGTGAGCCAGTCCAGGTACCGTCCGGTTGAATGCGGTACACGCGGTTCTGCGCGGCCAGAACGATTTCCGATCGGCCGTCGCCATCGAGGTCGTGCACCAGCAAGGGATCGATCGAGCTCGTGTTCACGCCCGGCTGAACGAACTCTCGGAACGCCTCGCGGAACGGCGGGGCTCCATCACGCCAGGCCACGCGCAGCGATCGCGCATCGACGCGGGCCACGGGCACGCCGCGACCGTCTTCGCGCGGGAGGTCCCAATCCACATGGAGCATTCCCTCGAGGGTCAAGGCGCGCGCCGGCCGGGCCTCGGATTCGGCCCGGTTCAGGTGTGCGGAAAACTGGTAGCCACTCCGGGCCGTGGTGCCGTCGGACGCCGGGGCGAAGTGCACGTGCCTCAGTTCGATCTGGCGCAACTCCCAGCCGTCCCGCCGCCAACCGGCGACGTGCGCCTGCCATGCCCCGGCCGAGAGCGCGATCGAGCTGCGCGAAGGCTCGGCAATGCGGACGCCGTAGGGTTCCTCACGCGGCGACGCAAACTCGGGCACCACCCATTCCGCGGCATCGAGGCCGGCGGCGATGGCGAGTCGGTTGGAAATGGAGGCGGACTTCACCGCATTCCAGAGCTGATCGACGACGCGGCCACACGCCTGCGCGCGGAGTTCCGGAGCCCAGAGTGTGTCGGCCACTTCCTGCTCGCGCGCTTCCAGCGCCGCGAGGGCCGCCGCCATTTCGGGACTCAACGTTC
>CAZYJB010000330.1:0-5485 GCA_964647675.1 uncultured Verrucomicrobiota bacterium
GGTACTCGCGCGCCATTTCGACGAAGCGCGGGATGAAGCGATCGAGGATGCCCTGTTCGACCAGGATGCGCTTCACCGCGGTGCAGCGCTGGCCTGAATTGCGGAAGGAACCCTCGGCCGCGAGCGTCACCGCGAGTTCGAGGTCCGCATCATCGAGGATGATGAGCGGATCGTTGCCGCCGAGTTCGAGGACGAGGCGCTTGTAGCCGGCGGTGGCGGCGATGCGTTTGCCGACCTCCTCGCCGCCGGTGAAGGTGACCAGCGGCACGCGTTCGTCACGAATGAGCGGATCGGCGACCTCGGAGGCGGGGCCCACGAGCACGGAGAGCATCCAGCCCGGAAGGCCGGCCTCGTAGAGCAGCTCGCAAAAGCGGATGGCGGAGAGGGGGACCTTGGAGGCGGGCTTGAGGATCACGGGCGCGCCGGCGGCGACCGCGGGGGCGACCTTGTGCGCGACCTGGTTGAGGGGGTGGTTGAAGGGCGTGATCGCGGCGACCACGGGAAGCGGTTCGCGCAGCGTGAAAATGCGACGCGCCTTCCCTTGGGGCGAGACGTCGCAGGAGAAGATCTGCCCGTCGTCGCGCAGTGCCTCGATGGCGGCGAAGCGCAGCACGTCGCTGGCGCGGCCGACCTCGTAACGCGTCTCGCGCAGGCAGAGCCCGGATTCGGAGGTGATGAGCCGTGCGATTTCCTCGCGCCGCGATTCGAGCAGCACGCGGGTCTTTTCGAGGATTTCGTGCCGCTGAAAGCGCGTGAGCGCGGGTCCGGCCTTCAGGGCGATGTCGATGGCGGCCAGCGCGTGCTCGCGCGCGGCGAGACCGACCGTGCCGGCCAGGCGTCCGTCGTAGGGACAGCGGATGTCCTGGGTGCGGGGGCTCTCGATCTTTTGGCCGGCGAGATAGGAGGCGAAATTCATGGCAGGGGGACTGGAACGAAGACGGTCAGGGATTCTGTAGGGCGATGGTCAGGGCGGCGTCGAAGCGTTCGAGGAAACGGTCGAGGTGCACGGGTTCATGCGCGATCGAGAGGTAGAGTTTGGTGCCGAGCGGATTCAGGAACACGCGCTGCCGCAGGAGCTCGAGCATGACCGCGCGCCCGCGGCGTTTGTCGGTCGCGCACGAGGTGTCGTGGTCGATGACCGGCTGCGGCGCGAAGGCGAATTGCGCGATCGGACCATCGCCGAGGACCTGACCATCCGCGGCGTGGCGTCGCAGCACCTGGAGCATACCGCGGCGAAGGGCGTCGCCACTGGCGTGGAGGGCGGTGTGGACGCCGGGTTGGCAGAGCACATCCAGCGTGGCGAGCGCCGCGGCGCAGGAGACCGGGTTGCCGCCGGTGGTGGAGGCGGACCAGGCGTAGCGCGGTCCGGGCAGGCGATGCTCGGAGACCACATCCATCAGGTCGGCGCGCCCCGCGTAGGCGCCGATCGGGAAGCCGCCGCCGAGCGCCTTGCCGTAGGCGACGAGATCCGGGATCACGCCGTAGTACTCCTGGGCGCCACCGGGCGCGAAACGGAAGCCGGTCACGACCTCGTCGAAGATGAGCGGGATGCCATGTTTCCGCGTGGCCTCGCGCAGTCCGGCCAGGAATCCGGGGAGCGGCCGCAGGCAGCGGTGGAACGGTTCCACGATGACCGCGGCGAGCTCGTGGGCGTGCGCGCCGATGATGACGAGCGTGGTGGCGAGGTCATTGAACGGCGCGACCAGCACGTCGCGCTCGGCCCAGGGCGCGCCGGCTCCCGCGGCGTCGACCTGTGGGGCGAGGCGGCGGTCGCCGGCGAGCATGCCGGCCACGCCCACCGGGTGCTGACCGTGGTAGGCGCCGAGGAAACGCAGCACCTTGGGACGCCCGGTGGCGGCGTGCGCGACGCGCAGGCAGAGCATGGTCGCCTCGGTGCCGGAGGCCACGAAACGCACGCGCTCGGCGCAGGGCGAAAGCTCACCGATCCGTTCGGCGAGCTCGACCGCGCGGCGGTTGACGGCGGCAAAGTTGAACCCGTCTCGCGCCGCGCGCATGGCCGCTTCGAGGACCTGTCGATGCGCGTGTCCGACCAGCGCCGAACCCCAGGCCATCGTGACATCGAGCCACTCGGCGCCCTCGGTGTCCCACACCAACGGTCCGTGCCCGCGCTCGAGCACGGGCACCAGTTCCGGCGGAATCTGATACTCGCCATTGGACCCCGCCGGGAATCGGTCGAGCGCGCGTTCGCGCCAGGAAGCGGTCGTGGGGGTTGCGTCGAGGCTCATGGGTGGGGGGATTCGGCTCAGCGGCCCGCGGGCTTGGTCAGCTCGAACGTGTCAAAGAGCCGTCCGTCGACGTCGTAGGCTTTGAACTGGATCGTGCGATCGTGGACGGTCGCGAAGCAGTAGTGGTGACCGCGCGCGACATGGAGGCTGAACCAGGCGCGTTGCGGTGCCGCCTGCTCGAGTCCGCCGCCGCCGCCGCCGGAGGTGACGTAGCGCACACCCTTGCGCTGGTTGATGGCGAGGTTGAGCAGCGGCCAGGTGCGTTCGTAGCTGTGGATGTGCCCGGCGAAGGCGATGTCGACGCCGTGCTTTTCGTAAAGCGGCACGAGCTGGCGCGAGTTGAGATCGCCCTGGATGGCGCCCTCCCGCGGACGGCCCTTCCAGCGGTCGCCGTAGTCGTCCTCGTCCGAGCTGAAACACGGGTGATGATGCGCGGCGAATTTCCAGGTGGCCTTGGAGGCACCGAGGGCTTTGTTGAGCCACTTGTACTGCTCGCTGCCGGGCGAAAGGTCCTTGTTGCTGTCGATCATGAAGAACTGCGCGTTCCCCGCGGTGAACGTGTAGTAGTACTCGGGCTTCGGCAGGCTGAAGTAGTCGTAGTACCAGTGGGAGTTCTTCTCGTGGTTGCCGATGACCGGGAAGGCCGGTACATGTGCAAACAGGTTGGAGCACGGGCCGAAGAGGTCGAAGACCCACTGCTGCTTGGCGAATCCGTCGTCCACCACGTCGCCGCAGTGGATCATGAGATTGGGGCGCAGTGCGAAGATGCCCTCGGCGCAGCGGCGCGTGATGTCCGGATTGCGCTGGGTGTCGCCGAGGATGCCGAAGGCCCAGGCCTGGTCGGGGCCGGGCAGGGTCTGGAAGGTCTGCACCTCGCTGCGCGCCATGTTGCCCGCGGCGTCGGTGCAGGTGACGCGGTAGTAGTACTGCGTGACCTTTTCGAGACCGGAGAGGCGGACCTCCGAGATGGCGGCGGGCGCGGTGGAAGAGGCGCGCGTCTTGAGCGGCTGCTGGGGGCCGTACTCGACCGTGAGGATCGAGGGCGCGGTGGTCTCGGCCATGATCGTGACGCCGTCGCTGGTGGCGAACTGCAGGTAAGGGCGCACGACGAACTTGAGTTCCGCGTTCACCGGCGAGCGCCAGGCCAGCAGCGGCGCGTTGCGTTGTGCGACACCGGCGATTTCCTCCCAGCCCAACGCGCGACCGTAGGTCTTCACCTCGTGCACGGCGCCTTCGAGCAGGTACTTCTCGTTGTCGTCGAGGAAGCCGCCGAGCGCTTAGCGCCCCTTGGCCGGATAAAGGATGTCCCCCGATTGCGCCGTGGAGGAACCGTCCTCCTTGCCGTCGACGTAGTGGCGCATGGTGGTGCCGTCGTAACTGGCGGCGACGTGGTGCCAGCGTCCGGTCTCGATGGGCGTCTTACCCGCGATGCGCGTGAGCAGCCCGTCGCCGTCGTCGGCACCGGCGGAGGCGAGCGAGAAGGTGAAGAAGCGGCGGTTGTAACCGAGCACCCAGCCGCCCTCGGCATTGCCATTGTCCTGCACGAATCCGGCGATGCCGCCGTTCGGATGCGTCTCGTTGAGCAGCACCCAGGCCGCGACACTCATCTCGCGCTTGGGCAGCAACGCGGTGGCGGATTCGCGGTTGGTGGCGACCTCGATCCAGTCCTGGAAACCGTCGAGCACGAGGCCCTGGGCCGGACCGAGGTTGGTGATCACCGGCTCGCCGTGGACGCGCACCTTGAGATTGCCGGAGACATCGGACCAGGTCTGGTTCGCGATCGGGTGCGTGCCCGTGGCGAAGTGGGAGAGGAGCCGGTCTTCGATGCGATCCGGATGCGCCCGGGCGGGTCCGGAGGCGACTCCGACGGCGATGAAGACAAGGACGCCCGAAAACACAGATCGGCGTCGGGGCAGGGCGGAGAGGGGCATGGTTAAGGGAATGAAGGCTCAGACCGCGGTGGTGCCGTTGCAGGTGAAGTCGAAGATGTCGAAGTTGCGCGGATCGCCGAGCGCGCGCGCGTGGTAGGCCTTGGAGAGCGGTTCGCTGACGAGGAACGGCACCATCTCCTCATAGCGTCCGCCATGGGAGCGCAGACCACCCTCAATGGCCTTGAGATCGTGGTAGGCCGGCGTGCGGCCGACCACCACATCGCGCGCCGAACAAACCACCAGGTCGCCCATGCGGTCGGGCGGCAGTTGCAGGAGCGCGGCGGCGGTGGGGCGGTCGAGAACCTCGGTCAGCCCCGGCCTGTTCCGCAGCCAGGCGATCACCGCGGTCAGCAGGGACGGCGCGGCGCCGACCGGCAGGTGGACCTGCGCGAAGCTGCCCAGCGCGCCGTGATGCACGACGTAGGGGTCGGTGATGGGCAGGATGACGCGGAAACCCGAGCCGAACTGCGCTTCCAACTCGGTCTCGAGGTAGATGACGTTGGGCGACCCGTCGGCACGCTGCTTGGCGTTCATGCCGTGGTCGGCGGTGACGCCCACGATGGCGCCGAGCGCGAGCAGACGTCCGATGCAGTCGTCGATGCCCTCGTAAAAGTCGAGCACCTCGGGTGCGGCGGGCCCGAACTTGTGTTGCATGAAGTCGGTGGTGCTCAGGTAGAGGAAATCCGCGATGCCGCGCTCGAGCAGGGCGCAGCCGGCGCGCAGCACGTAGAGCGAGGCTTCGCCGCTGTAGATCGCCGGCGTGGGTCCGACGATCGCCTCGACCTCGTCGATCCCGTGCGACTCGCGGCGCGCCTGGTTGGCGCGCTCGGAGGCGAACGCGATGCCGCCGCATGCGATGAGCCCGTGCGCGAAGATGTCGCGCAGCTTCTCCTTGGCAGTGACCACCGCCACCTTGCGGCCGGCCTTCTGCGCGGCGGGGAAGATCGTGTCCGCACGCAGGAACGTGGCCGAATTCATCATCACCTCTTTCCCGGCCGCGGTGTCGTAGAAGAAGTTGCCGCCGATGCCGTGGACCGCCGGGGGAACGCCCGTGACGATGGAGCTGTTGTTGACGTTGGTGAAGGTGGGCATGGCCGCGCGCGCGAGACCGCGGTGGCCGCGGTGCGCGAGGCGTTGCAGGTGCGGCATGCGTCCGCGGTCCAGCGCCGCGTCGAGATACTCATCCGCCGAGCCGTCGAGGCAGAGCACGGCGATGGGGCGGGCGGGCGGTTGGTAAGTGCGGCCATTGACCGAGAAGCGGGTTGGGAGGGGCATGGAGGCGGGTGGAATCGGTGGCGATTTCTTGGC
>CAZYJB010000331.1:0-5480 GCA_964647675.1 uncultured Verrucomicrobiota bacterium
GGCCTCGATGTCTTCCACGACGCCTCCGAAGTACGGCGGCGCATCGGCTACATGCCCGAGAACAACCCGCTGCCGACCGACATGCGGGTGCGCGAGTACCTCAAATTCCGCGCGCGACTCAAGGGTCTGTACGGCGGCGAATGCCGCGAGCGCGTCGACTCGGTGCAGGAACTATGCGGCCTGCGCGACGTGGGCCGCCGCATCATCGGCACGCTCTCGAAAGGCTACCGCCAGCGCGTCGGCCTCGCCGATGCCCTGGTCCACGATCCGCCCCTGCTCATCCTCGACGAACCCACCATCGGGCTCGATCCGAACCAGATCCGCTCGCTGCGGCAGCTGATCAAGGACCTCGCGCAACGCCGCACGGTCCTGCTCTCCAGCCACATCCTGCCCGAGGTCGAAATGACCTGCACGCGCGTGCTCATCATGCACCGCGGGCGCGTGCGCGCGGCGGGCACGACGCAGGACCTCCAGGGTGTTCTCAACAGCGCGCACCAGATCGTGGCGGAGATCCGGGCGCCGGAACCGGACCTCCGCGAGTGTTGGGAGACCATGCCGGAAGTGGCGGCCTTTGACGTCTCCGCCGCCAGCGGCGACTTTTTCCGCTGCGCGCTGACGCCGCAGAACAGTGCCGACTTGCGCGACCGCGTCTACGAGGAGGCGCGCCGCCGCGGCTGGAGCCTGCGCGAGCTCACCTTCACACGACACTCGCTCGAGGATATTTTCGTGCACCTCACGCGCGCCGAACGCAGCGACGAATGACCCGGCCCGGACCACCATGCGTGCATTTCTCACCCTCTGGCGGCGCGAGTTCTCCTCCACGTTCGGCTCCCCGATCGGGTACGTGGTCATGTCGGCGGTGCTGCTGCTGCTGGGCATCAGCTTCGTGCTGATCGTCGACGCCCTGCGCGAGCCGAGCGACCTGCCGCTCACCGAGCTCTTCCACGGCTCGCTCTTCTTCTGGGTGATCCTGCTGCTCTCCACGCCCATCATCACCATGCGCACCTTCGCGCACGAGCGCGCGACCGGCACCTATGAGACCCTCATGACCACACCGGTCACGGACGCGCAGGTGGTGTTTGCGAAGTTCGCCGGCACGCTGAGTTTCTACGTCCTGATCTGGCTGCCGCTGCTGGGCTGCCTGTTCGTCGTGCGCCGTTACGCGGCGGACGCGTCGGTCCTCGACTGGGGCGCCATCGCCGCCACCTATCTCGGCATCCTCTCGGTGGGCACGCTCTACGTCGCGCTGGGCGTGTTCGCCTCGGCCCTGACGCGCGATCAGATCATCGCCGCGATCGCGGCGCTCGCCTTGGGGGTTTCGCTGTTCCTGCTCAGTTTCGCGGCACCCGCGCTGGCCGGGGAGACCGCGTTCTCGACCTCGCTGCTGCGGGATTTCTCGCTGGTCGAGCAGATGTGGGAGTTCTCGCGTGGCGTGGTGGATCTGCGCCACGTGGCGTTCCACCTGAGCCTCGCAGCCCTGTTCCTGTTCCTCACCCTCAAGGTCATCGAATCCCGCCGCTGGAGGTAGCCAGCCCACGTCATGCCGCCCCCGTCCGAGCACGATCCCAGCTTCTCCCCCGCGCGCCGGCTGTCCATCGCCGCCAGTGTGGTGCTCTCGACGTGCGCGACGCTCGTGCTGGTTTTCCTGTTCAACTACCTCGCCCAACAGCATGCGCCGCGCCTCTACTGGGGGGCCTCGCGGGACTTCCAGCTCTCACCGCACTCCCGCGCCGCGCTGAAGACGCTCACCAACCGCGTGGTCATCACGGTCTTCTTCGACCGCGACCACCCGGCCTACCCCAGCGTGCGCGCAACGCTGCGCGAATACGCCGCCGCCTCGCCCCTCATCGAGGTGAAGGAACTCGACTACACGCGCAACCCGTCCGCCGCGCTCGACTTCCGACGCCGCTTCCCCGCGCTGGCCACCGGCGAGCAACCCGACCTCGTCCTCTTCGAAGCCCAGGGCCGGACCAAGGTCGTCCAGGCCCGCGACCTGCGCGACTACGACACCCAGGCCCTGCTCCGCGGCCAGTCCGAAGCGCGACCGATCGGATTCAAGGGTGAACTGCTCTTCACGTCGGCCATCAACGCGGTCATGGAAGGCGCCCAGCGCCGCGTCTATTTCCTCACCGGCCACCGCGAGCACAACATCAACAGCCCCGACGTCCAGGCAGGCTACTCCTTCCTCGGCTCCGTGCTCAGGGAGGACAACATCGAACTCGCGCCGCTCGGTCTCTCCGCCTCCACCGACGTGCCGCGCGACTGCGATGTCCTCGTCGTCGCGGGTCCGCAGGACGCCTTCTCCGAAACGGAACTGCAGTCGATCGACCGCTATCTCCGTCGCGGTGGGCGTCTGCTCGTTCTGTTCCGCCACCGGGCCGTCACGGGACTCGAGCGACTGCTGTCCGACTGGGGCCTCTCCGTCGCCGACAGCATGGTCGAGGACCGCGATCATTCGGACAGCGGCGCGCTCATCGTGTCGCGTTTCGGCACGCACCCGATCACGTCGCCGCTCGCCGACTCGCGCGTCTATCTGTTCCGGCCGCGAGCGGTCGAACCACGGAGTGTCGCGAACATCCTCGGGGCGCCGGCGCGTCTCGAGACGCTGATGCGGTCGGGCACCAACGGCGTCGCGGTGACCACCTTCGCGCAGGGCGATTACCGGTATTCGCCCGACGACCAGCGCGGCGAGATCCCACTCGCGGTGGCGGTCGAGCGCGGCGCCCTGCCCGGCGTGGCGTCCAACCTCGGCACCACCCGCATCGTCGCCATCGGCGAGTCGACCTTCCTGGCCAACCGGCTGATCCAGTTCGGCGCCAACCGCCATGTGGCGACTTCGTCCCTCCAGTGGCTGCTCGATCGCTCCCATCTTCTGGGTGGCCTGCCACCGGTGCCGATCCGCACCTACCAGGTCATCATCACGCCCGCGCAGCAACGCCTGCTGCGCCTGCTGCTCCTCGGAGTCCTGCCCGGCTCCGCCCTCGCCATGGCCTTCATCGTCTGGTGGCGGCGCCACTGAGCCCTTGAACCCGCACGACGCATGAACTGGCGCACCACCAACTGGCTCCTCCTGCTCGCCGTGATCCTCGGCGGATTCGTGCTGCTCATCGAGCGCCCCGCGCGCCTCGCGCGGCTGCGCGCGTCCGCCCCGATCCCGGCCCTCCGCGGTTTCGACCCCGGGTCGATCGTGTCCATCGACGTGGCAAACGCCTCCAACCAGGTCTCCCTGCGCCGCACCAACGGCACCTGGGAAGTCACCGCGCCGGCGCGCTTCACCGCCCAGGCCACGCGCATCGAAACGCTGCTGCGCCAGGCCGCCGGCCTGGAGGCGATCTCGCTGCTCACCGCCTCGGAACTCGAGGCGCGCCCGGAGGCCGCCTCCGAGTTCGGACTGAATCCGCCCGCCACCACGGTGATCTTCGCCTCCGCCAATGGCCGCGCCGAACTGCGACTCGGCAGCGGCACGCTCTCGGGTGACCAGGTCTACTTTCAGGTCGCCGGTCTGCCCGGGATCTTCGTCTCCGACCGCATCCTCGCCGACCTCGTGCCGGCGGAGGCGCAGGGCTGGCGCGACACCACGGTCGTGCCGGTGGAACAGCTCCAGTTCGACCGCGTGCGCGTCGCTGCCGGCGGCTCCGCCTTCACGCTCGCGCGCATGGCGCCGAACGTCTGGGAACTGGTCGAGCCACGGCCCGCCCGCGCCGACGCCGAACGGATCCGCTCGCTGCTCCGCCAGCTTTCGCTGGTGCAGGCGGTGCAGTTCCTTCCTGCTTCGGGCGCCCCGGCGCCGGAGGTCTCCGGGCTGCAACCGCCGCGGGCCATGCTGACTTTCGCGCGCGGCAGCAACGATGTCTTCCAGATCGCCTTCGGTGCCGCGGTCTCCAACGCACCGATCGTCTACGCGCAACGCGCCGGCGAATCGGAGGTGCTCACCGTGCCGGCCTCGGCGCTCGACCTCCTGCGTGTCCCGTACAAGAACCTGCTCGACCGCCGCATTCTGCGCTTCGACCGCGCCCAGGTGCGCGAAGTCGAGGTCCAGTCGGGTCAGAGCTTCACGCTGGTCGCGAACGGCGATGCGTGGCGCCTCGGGCCGGGTGCCACGAATGCGGCCGCCGACCCCGAGCTCGTGTCGCGCTTCCTGGGACAGCTCCAGGCGCTCGAGATCGTCGACATCGAGAAGGAGGTGGTGACCTCGGTGGATCTGCCAAACTACGGCCTCGCGCCGCCGGTGCTGCGCATCGCACTGCGTGCCACCCCGGGCGACACCAACAGCACCCTGGCGGTACTCGAAACCGGCGCCCTGCTCGAAGGCCGCCTCTTCGCACGCGTTGCCGGGGAACAACCCGTGTACGTGCTGCCCCCATCCGACGTGCAGGAACTGCCGCAGGCGGGCTGGCAGCTGCGCGACCGCGGACTCTGGCGCTTCACGGCCTCCCAGGTGGCCTCCATCGCCGTGACGCAGGACGGCCTCGAGTGGACCCTCCGGCGCGTCGGCACCAATGACTGGGCTGTCCCCGCGGGCTGGAAGAACGAGGTGAACCCGTTCGCACTCGACGACGCCCTGTTGCGCCTCAGCGAGGCGCGCGCCGTCTCGATCGTCGGCGAAGGCGACCAGTCGCGCCTCGTCACCACCAACAGCCCCCTGGTCACACTCGTCTTCCGCGGCAACCCGGCCCCGGCGCCGCTCCAGTTCGGGTTCGGCAAACGCAGCCCCGCCGGCCATCGCTATGCGGCCGTGCAATCCGCGGAAGGCCAGCGGTTGACGATCGAGCTTCCGGGCGCGATCCATGAAGCGCTTTGGAAGGAAATCGGAATCGGCGACCCCACCAAGCCGGGGCCCTGACCCCCATGCCCGAGCGCGAGCGCGAAGAAAACCGCCGGCGGAACCTGTGGCACTGGTGCCGCTGCTCGTTTCGCTGGTGCCGCATCGCCATCCTCGGCACGGTGCTCGCCGCCCTCGCCACGCTGACCTGGCTGCGACTGGCGGGCCTCCCCGATTTCGTGCGCCGGCGCATCATTTCGGAACTGGCCGACCGCGGCGTCGCCGCCGACTTCCAGTCCCTGCGCTTCCACTGGTTCCGTGGCTTCGTCGCCGAGAATCTGCGTGCCTCGTGGGGGGGGCCGAACGGCCCGCGGCTCACCCTCGCGGAGGTGGACCTCGATGTCGCGCCGCCGCCGTGGCGCGCGCGCCAGGAGATCGTGCGCGGTCTCTCCGTCCTGCGCGGCGACCTGGTCATGCCCATCCGCCTGACCAACGAACCCGACGCCGAACTGCGCGTCGACGGCATCGAGGCGGATCTGAGGTTCAAGCCGGACGACACCTGGGAAGTTCGGCGTCTCGCGGGGAGGCTGGCCGGTCTCCGGGTCGAACTGCGCGCCGACGTCCGAAACGTGGCGGCGCTGCGGCGTCCCCCGCCCCAGGCCACCCCCGATCCCGACGCGCAGGCCCAGCGCCTGCGACTGCTCCGCTCGACGCTCGC
>CAZYJB010000332.1:0-5462 GCA_964647675.1 uncultured Verrucomicrobiota bacterium
GGGCTCGTCTTCGCCGGTGGCTCGCGGGTGCAGGACACTAATGCCCCTGCCTCCGAATACCGATTCTATCGCGTGCGGGAATCGGCACCCTGAAGGGGAAGATACACCTCGAAGGTGGCCCCCTTCCCCGGCTCACTGGCCGCCACCACGGCACCGCCATGCGCCCGCGCGATGCCATGCACGACGGAAAGCCCAAGACCGGTGCCGTTCGCGCCCTTGGTGGTGAAAAACGGCTCGAAGACGCGCTCGAGCGTCGCGGCATCCATGCCCGGGCCGTCATCCCGCACCCGCAGCCGCACAAACGCGCCACCTGAGAGTTCCCCGTTCGCGGCTCGCGCCTCCGCGGCGCTCCAGTTCACGCAATCCACTTCAACCTCGACCCGCCCGGGCCCCGTCCCGATTGCCTGCGCGGCATTGGTGGCCAGATTCATGAGGATCCGCTGGATCTGGGTCGGATCCGCCGGCACTTCCGGAATCTCGCCCTCCACCCGGAATTCGAGGGCGATCGCGGGCGGCCAACCTGCCTTCAGCAGGCGCAACGACTCGGTCACCAACTCGGGCAGCGCCACCGGCCGGCGTCGCACCTCGTCGCGTCGACTGAACTGGAGCATTCGCTGCACCAGATCCCTGCCCCGCCGGCACGCGGCAAGGATGTCCTCCATGGGTTCCCGCCATTCAAACGGCAGTCCGGGGCTGCGTCGCGCCAACTCGGCCGTTCCCATCACAATGCCCAGGAGGTTGTTGAAGTCGTGAGCCACCCCGCCCGCGAGGGTTCCCACCGCTTCCATCTTCTGCGCGTGCCTCAACTGCGCTTCCAACCGCAGCCGCTGCGTCTCGGCCTCCTTCAGCATGGTCACATCCACGAGCACGCCGCGCAGCAGCAGCGTGCCGTCGGACCGGCGATCCACCGACACCGCGTCATCCACCCAGACCGCCTCGCCGGACGCGGTGCGCAGCCGGTATTGGAGTCGATGATTGACGCCCTGCCGTGTGCTCTGCTCGCAGTACTCCACCGCAGCGCGCCGGTCGTCCGGATGCAGAATCCCCTCCCAGAACCGGGGCCGGAGCCAATCCGCCAACGGATAGCCGTACCGCGCTGCCTGTGGTGAGACATAGGTGAAGGACAAGGTCGCCGGATCATACTCCCAGACCACGACCTCCGTGCCTTCCACCAGCGAGCGGAACCGGCGCTCGCTCTCCGCGAGGAGCGCCTCCGACGAACGAAGCGCCAGTTCGGTGAGCTTGCGGTCGGTGATGTCCTGGCAGGTGCCTTCAACCGCCTCCACCACGCCGCCGTCATGGGTCACAACCCGCCCGCGCGTGTGCACCCATCGGGCCTCACCGCTGCCGCGCACCAGGCGGTACTCATGCGCAAAATCGCGGCCCGACGTCACCGCGCCACGCAGGTTGGCCTCGACCCGCGCGCGGTCCTCGGGATGCACACATTGCATCCAGGAGTTTATCGTCGGCACGAACGACTCCGCGGCCACGCCGCAGATGGCGTACAACTCGGGTGACCAGTGCAGGCGATCCGGTTTCACCAGCCATTGAAAACTTCCCGTGCGCGCAATCGCCTGAGCCTCGACCAGCCTGCGCTCGCGATCCCCGAGCGCCTCGAGCGCCGCAAGCCGCTGCGCATTCTCCTCGCGCAGCAGGGTGTTGGATCGCGCCAGTTCGACGGTGGCCGCCTCCACGCGCCCCTCGAGTTCGCCATTCAATCGCCGCAACTCGCCCTCGGTTCCCGCCAATCGACGATGCGTGTCGCGCAGCCGGCGGTAGGCCATTGTGAGCCCGACCAAGCCGGCCGCGAGCGCCAGCGCCATGCCGGCAACCAGGCGCGCCGTCCATTGCGCGGGCCAGGGTGCGCGTCGCAATACTTGAAGATCGGCGGCGCGCGCGACGCTGATGCGCGGCGCCCCCCCCGCCGCCAGGCGCGCCGGCAGATGCCGGGACACCCCCGTCAAGCGCAGACGCGCCCCGGTCCGAAGCTCGTTGCGCGCCGTGGGGGTGACCGGAAACCGAAGCGCCGCCTCGAAGGTTTCACCGTCGGCGTGACAGATCAGCATGTCCCCCCATGTCGTGGCCGATCGGTGGATCAACTCGCCGTCCACCTGCACCCGACGGGCGTGGTACCGCGAGTCGCGCAACTGCAGTGCCGACACCGGTTCCTCGGGCAACGCCACCCCCGTCCCCACCAGGCCCACGACCTGCGCCTGCCGCAGTTCCCGCACGGCCCCCGTGCGACCCAGCCACCCGACCACGTCGATCCGATGCCCGAGTTCCACAGCGCTGGCTCCTCCGCTGTCGTCGAGATTTGCAATGATCCCTCCACCCGTTCCCCCCAACGCCACCATCCTCGGCAGCACCAGGGTCACCACGCCGCGCGCTTTCACCACTTGGCCGTCGTGGCCGGGACCCGAGGACGACCACGCGCCCGGTTCCTGCACCGGCAATCCGGAAAGCACCGAGGCCGCCGGCTCCAGTTCGCGTACTTGGGACGCGCCCGGCACCCACAGCAGCGACGTCGGCGAGCGCTCCCCGCCCGCCGCCTCCTCGGACACCACGCCGTCCACCTGGACCTTCGACCATCGGCGCGCAGGAAGCGCAGCCGACTCCGGTATCCTTACGCCCAGGGTTCGATCCCCCGTCGACAGCAGCCATTCGACACCTTCTGGGATACGCGATTCACCAATGATGATGCCGGAGAGCCGCCACCAACCTCCGATGACGCCCGTTTCCGACAGGCGCGCCAGATCCACCTCCGCCGCTGGGGGGAGGGCGCGCGTGCCCCGCGACTCGACCTCGGTCACCCGCACAAAGCGCCGCTGGCCCTCGGCAACGAATCCGCGCACGTCGAGTTCGTCACCCGGTGCCGGCATCCGCGTGAGCCGCGCCAGTTCGCAATAAATGCCGCCCGGATCGATCTGAAGGAAAAATCCCGGCCAATCGTCCCGTGAGAAACTGACCCAGCCGCGCAGCGTGACTTCGCTCCCGACCGCGGCGTCCCGCAGGGCCGGCACCTCGGCCAGCGCGGCGATCAGGCTGGAAAACAACCACGCGACGCCCCCCAGCCACGCACTCCAACGTCGCGTGCGCCGCGCCTCGATCCGGGGTCCGCCAGGAGGAAAGGACAGCTTCATCCGAGCTTGCCGACCTTTCGCCCCGCCCGGCGTGAAAGTCGATCCCCAAGTCGGGATCCGTGTTTGACACGCCCCCGGCCCTTGCTACTAACAAGAGCAATCGGACGAAATTAGTCTGATTTGTGCCATGCACATCTCACGCGCCGGCGAATACGGGGTTCTGGGACTGATCCGGCTGGTTCAACAACCAGCCGGCCAGCCCGTCATGATCGATGCCGTGAGCAGGGAGGAGTCGATCCCAAAGAGTTTCCTGGCCAAGATCTTTCAGGATTTGGCCAAGGCTGGCATCCTCCGCTCGCAGCGCGGGGCCGGCGGGGGCTTCACCCTCGCGCGCCCTCCGGAATCGATCTCCGTCCTCGAGATCATCGAAGCCATCGACGGCAAGATCGCGCTGCAGCGGTGCCTCGGTGACGTGCCTGATTGCGAGCGCATCGAAGTCTGCGCGCTGTGCTCGCTCTTCGAACAGGCCCAGGACCGCCTCAAAGAGGTGTTCCAACAGACCACCCTCGCCGCGCTGGCACGTCGGCAGCTCGAATGCGCGAGCCGCGGCACGGGTCACGGCGGCGGCGAGGCACGGATCGCCTTTTTCCCCCCCAAACCAGCGCACCTTCCAGGCGGCGAACACTCCTCCGGCCACCCGGGTTCAGGAAACGACACCAGCGCGCTGCCCAACTAAACCAACCCTTCACCCTCCCTTTTATGAGCGACACCTACACTCTGTACAACAAGACCGTCATGGACCACTTCATGAATCCCCGCAACATGGGGGATCTCGCCGATGCGGACGGCATCGGCGAGGTGGGCGCCGCCGCCTGCGGCGACATCATGAAGATGAGCCTCAAGGTTGAGAACGGCCGTATCACCGACGCGCGATTCAAGACGTTCGGGTGCGGCTCGGCCATCGCGAGTTCGAGCATGGCCACCGAACTGATCAAGGGACGCACCATCGAGGAAGCCCTGAGCTTCTCGAACCAGGAGGTTGTGGACGCTCTGGGCGGATTGCCGCCCGTCAAAATCCATTGCTCGGTCCTGGCCGAGGAAGCCCTGAAGGCGGCTCTCGAAGACTACGTCAAGCGCCACCCCGATTCCGCGGCCGGAGTTCCATCGTCACGGGAGACGGTCGCCGCCGCGACGCACTGAGACGGCCCCGCGCCCCGCGGTCACTTGACGTGACTGCGGGTCGGATTCCTCCACCCAGGGAGGCCGCCGCAACCCGTCGGCGTCCCTGACTGCCGCGCCCGCTCATTCTGCCCGGGCGGCCTCCCGCCGCCCTTCACCGTTCGGATCCCCCATGCGCCACGTCTATCTCGATCATCTGTCCGCCACGCCGCTCCTGCCCGAAGCCTTCGACGCGATGAAGCCGTACTTCGTCGAAGCCTTCGGCAACCCGTCCTCGCTACACCAGCACGGGCTGCGCGTGCGCGACGCCCTGGCCCGGGCCCGCGAGCAGATCGCCGGCCTGATCCATGCCGAGTCAGCCGAGGAGATCTTCTTCACCTCGGGCGGCACCGAATCGGTGAACCTGGCCGTGAAGGGCGTGGCCTACGCCACCAAGCGGCGTGGCACCCACGTCGTGTGGAGCGAGGTGGAGCACCCGGCGGTGATGAACTCGGTCGAGTTCCTCGAGAAAGAGGGCTTTACCCACTCGCGCATTCCCGTCGACGCCGTGGGTCGTGTGCAGGTGGATCGCGTGCGCGAGGCCATCACCGACAAGACGACGCTGATCTGCGTCCAGCTCGCCAACCACGATATCGGCACCCTGCAGCCTGTCGCGGAGGTGGGCGCCATCGCCGCCGAGCGCGGGATCCCGATGTTCGTCGACGCCAACTCCGCCGCCGGCTGGGTCCCGGTCGACGTGCAGCAGCTCGGCGCCAGCCTCCTGTCTCTCTCCCCCCACCGTTTCTACGGACCGAAAGGCGTGGGCGTCCTCTACCGCAACCGGCGCGCGCGGATCGTGAGCATCATCCACGGTGGTGTGCAGGAGGGCGGGCGCCGCGCCGGCACCGAGAACGTGCCCGCCATCGTGGGAGCCGGCGTGGCCGCCGAGGCCGCGGCCCGCGACCTCGAAGCCCGCGTGGCCCACGTGCGTACGCTGCAGCAGCGGCTGTGGTCGGGACTGAAGTCGCGCATTCCGTACATCAAGCTCAATGGACCCGAACCCGGACCGGAGCGCATCTGTAACAATCTCAACCTGTCGACCGAGTTCATCGAGGGCGAAGGTCAGCTTCTGCTGCTCGATATGCACGGGATCGCAGTCGCCAGCGGCTCGAGCTGCGTCAGCAAGTCCCTCAAGATCTCGCACGTGCTGGCGGCCATCGGACT